>JBAPYC010000332.1:0-6925 GCA_049284535.1 Streptosporangiaceae bacterium | reverse complement strand
CCGCCACCGGGGCGGCCGCCTTCACGTCGAACGTGTCCTCGAACTGCTTCACGAACTCGGAGAGCTCGAGCAGCGTCATCTCCTTGAACGCCTCGAGGAGGTCGTCAGTGCTCATCTTCGCCATGGTGTCCTGTTCCTTTAAGTTCTTTTCCAACGGGTGGTCTGGGTTAGCCTTCGGCCGCGGGGGCCTCGGCGGTGTCGGTCGCCTCGGCCGCTAGGGCCGCCTCGGCCGATGGGGCTTCGGCGGTCTCGGCCGATGGGGCCGCCTCGGCGGTCTCGGCTGCCGGGGTGTCGGTCGCCTCGGTGTCGGTCGCCTCGGCGGCTGGGGTCTCGGCGGTGTCGGTCGCCTCGGCCGCTGGGGTCTCGGCGGTCTCGCCGGCGGCCTCGCGCTTGGCGCGCAGCGCCTCGGCGAGCTGGGCCAGCTGGACCGGCAGAGCGTTGAACGTGGCGGCTGCCCCGGCCAGCGATGCCTTCATGGCACCGGCCAGCTTGGCCAGCAGGACCTCGCGCGACTCCAGGTCGGCCAGCCTGATGATCTCCGGCGGCGTCATCGCCTTGCCGTCGAGCACCCCGCCCTTGATCACCAGCAGCGGGTTCGCGCGGCTGAAGTCGCGCAGGCTCTTGGCCGCCTCGACCACGTCGCCGTCGACGAACGCGATCGCTGACGGGCCCGCCAGCAGCGACGACAGCTGGTCGGACAGACCGGCGTCGTTGACCGCGATCTTAGTCAGGGTGTTCTTCACCACGGTGAACGTGGCGTGATCCCCGAGCGAGCGGCGCAGCTCGGCCAGCTGGGCCACGGTCAGCCCGCGGTATTCGGTGAGCACCGCGCCGGATGAGTCCTTGAACCGGTCGGTGAGCTCGGTCACCGCGGCTACCTTCTCGGCGTTAGCCATGTGCCTCCTCTCCATTGCGTAGAAGCGTTGCCGTGCGGCAGCGCTGTTGCCTCGAGCGCCGCCGTACGGCAGCGCTGTTGCCTGGAAGCACATTGCTGTGCCTACGTTGCTGTGCCTACGTTGCTGTGGCTGCGTAGCCCATTGCCGGGCCTGCGTAGCCGCCGAAGACAGCAAAAACGCCCCGGCGCGAGGCGCACGGGGCGGCACGGCCAGCCCATTGCGGGCCAGCGATACTGCTCAGTTCACCTGCGCGGGATGTCCGATCCGGGGCCATGTGGTCCTGGACGGAGCCTTCGGCCGACGCGAGCGCGACGGCATCCAGCGGTCTTCGGTATGCGTCAGTTTACGGCCAGCGTGTCGCCGGGGCCAAATCGGTTACCGAGGGCGGGTGGGTCGGGGGCGGGCGGGTCGCGGCAGTTGGGTGTCGCGTTTATCGGGGTCGGTGGCCCACTGACTACGTTCTTGGGTGGTCTGGGAGCCACCGACCCCGCTGGGAAGCGCGGGCGCAGGGCGCGGGGGCGGGGCGGGCGAGGCGGGCGAGGCGGGGATCGTTAAGGCGTGGATGCCGCTTTCGGGTTGCTCTATTAGCCCGAGAGCGGCATCCACATCATTAGCCCGGGAGCGGCATCCACATCGTCTGGGGGCTCGCGGCGGGCAGGGCTCGCGGCGGGCGGGGCTCGGCCGGTGGGCGGGGGCTCGCGGGCGGGTGGGGGCTCGCGGGTGGGCGGCTCGCCGGGCAAGGGTCAGGGGGCGGGAATGCGGAAGCGGCCGGGTCCCCGAGGGGCCGGCCGCTTCGCGGGGTGAGGGTCAGGCCGAGGCTTCGGCCGTCTCCTCGGTGAAGTTGCGGGTCTTGTTGGGGTCGACGGGGATACCGGGGCCCATCGTGGTGGTGAAGGTGACCTTCCTCAGGTACCGGCCCTTGGCCGCGGCGGGCTTGAGCCTGATCACCTCGTCCAGGGCGGCGGCGTAGTTCTGCAGCAGGGCGTTGTTGGGGAACGAGGCCTTGCCGATGATGAAGTGGAGGTTGCCATGCCGGTCGGTGCGGAACTCGATCTTGCCGCCCTTGATCTCGGTCACGGCCCGGGCCACGTCCGGGGTGACGGTGCCCGTCTTGGGGTTCGGCATCAGGCCGCGGGGGCCGAGCACGCGGCCCAGCCGGCCAACCTTGCCCATCAAGTCGGGGGTGGCGACGACCGCGTCGAAGTCCAGGAACCCGCCCTGGATCCGCTCGATCAGGTCGTCCGAGCCGACGTAGTCCGCGCCGGCCGCGCGGGCCGCCTCGGCCCGGTCACCGTTGGCGAAGACCAGCACGCGGGCGGTCTTGCCGGTGCCGTTCGGCAGGTTGACGGTGCCGCGGACCATCTGGTCCTGCTTGCGGGGGTCGACACCCAGCCGCAGAGCCACCTCGACCGTCGGGTCGAACTTGGTCACCTTGCCCGACTTGGCCAGGTCAACTGCCTCGGCCGGGCTGTACAGCCGCTCGTGGTCGATGTGCTCATCGGCCTGGCGGTAAGACTTGCTGCGCTTCATTACTTGTTCTCCTCATGTCCGGAGCTCGTGGTCAGCGGGCCGCGCGAGGCCCTGCCACAGGTGGTGAAGCCGGGGACTGCGTCAGCCCTCGACCCTGATGCCCATTGACCGGGCGGTGCCGGCGATGATCTTCTCGGCCGCCTCGATGGAGGTCGCGTTCAGGTCGGGCATCTTGGTCTGCGCGATGTCCCGGACCTGGGCACCGGTGATGCTGCCGACCTTGGTCTTGTGCGGCTCGGCGCTGCCCTTGTCCACGCCGGCAGCCTTCTTGATCAGCTCCGGCGCCGGCGGCGTCTTGGTGATGAAGCTGAACGTCCGGTCCTCGAAGATCGAGATCTCGACCGGGATAATGTTGCCCCGCTGGCCCTCCGTCGCGGCGTTGTACTGCTTGACGAAGTCCATGATGTTCACGCCGTGCGGGCCCAGCGCGGTACCGACTGGCGGCGCCGGGGTGGCCGCGCCGGCCGGCAGCTGCACCTTGACGAGGGCGGAGAGCTTCTTCCTTCTTGGCGGCATTGAAATGTGTCCTTAACTGGGTTTGCTAGATCTTGGTCACCTGGTCGAACGACAGCTCGACCGGAGTCTCGCGGCCGAAGATCGACACGAGGACCTTGAGCTTCTGGGTGTCCGGGTTGATCTCGTTCACGGTGGCGGGAAGCGTCGCGAACGGTCCGTCCATTACCGTAACGGATTCGCCGACCTCAAATTCCACCGTGGACGGACGCGCGGCCTCGGCCTGCTTGGTCCCGGGCTCGGGCTCCGGCGCGAGCAGGTTGCTCACTTCGCTGAGCTGCAGCGGAGACGGCCGGCTCGACAGGCCGACGAAGCCGGTCACGCCGGGGGTGTTCCGGACCACGGCCCACGACTCGTCGGTCAGCTCCATCCGGACCAGGATGTAGCCGGGCAGGACCTTCTCGGAGACCTGCTGGCGCTTGCCTTGCTTAATCTCGGTCACCTGGTGGACGGGGACTTCGATCTGGAAGATGTAGTCCTCCATGTTGAGCGACTGGATGCGGCTCTCCAGGTTCGTCTTGACCCGGTTCTCATAGCCCGCGTACGAGTGCACCACGTACCAGTCACCGGGGAGCATGCGCAGCTCGCGCTCGAACTCCTCGCGCACGCTGTCCGGGCTCTGCTCGTCGTCCTCGGTATCAGCGTCCTCGGAGACATCCTCTTCGGAGGTGGCGTCCTCAGGGGTACCGTCCAGCTCAGCAGCGCTCTCCAGCTCCGCGGTACCGTCCAGCTCGGCGGCACCGTCCGTGGACTGCTCACCGTTCAGGGACGCGGCGTCGTCGGCGGACTCGGTACCGTCGGCGGCCCCGGCGACATCCTCAGCGTCGTCTGTGGCATCGACTACGCCGTCTTCCTCGCTGTGGTCGCTCATGTCATGGGCCTCCCCGGTTTCCGCATCGGGTTCTGTCGCGCCCGTCGCCGCGGAATCCAGTTGGGTCTCGGACACGATTGCTCTCTCTTTCCTCAAAGCCATGACCTGCTTCTTTCGATCATGGCGCCGCGCGGGGTACGCGCGTGGGTCGTCGGGCGGCAGCTTCGGGGAGCCGCCTAGCCGAACGCGTAAAAAACCAGTTTGGTGAACCCGAGGTCGAGGAGCGTCACGAAAGTGGCCATGACGACTACGAAGACCACGCACACCACCGTATAGGTGACGAGCTGGTTGCGGGTTGGCCAGATGACCTTGCGAAGCTCGCCGGTCATCTGCCGGAAGAACAGGGCGGGCGTGGTCCGCTGCTCGCGCTTGGGACGACCGGATCCGCTCCGTTTTTCCGCGGCTTCGCCGCGTGTCTGAGTTGCCATATCCTCACCTATACGTCCGCCGGCTCTGGCGGTTCGCCGGATTTGCACTCGCAGGGCAGGAGGGACTCGAACCCCCAACCACCGGTTTTGGAGACCGGGACTCTAGCCAATTGAGCTACTGCCCTTTGGTTCAGCCGTGCGCCGCCGCGACACCCGGGCATGCTGCCGCTACGACTGCACCGCGGTCGGTCCATGAAGTGTACGTCTGAACCGCCTTCCCGTCGAACTGCCTGTTCGGTGCGTGTACAAAACGGACCCTGGCGCCGCATAACCCCTGTACAGGGCCCATGGTATCGGGGCGGGCAGCCCTGCGACCGGGTCCGGGCGCGACGGCGAAGGTGGCCCCCGCGTGGGGGCCCGGGGGTACGGGGGGCCGGGCAGGCCCCCGTGCCGGGGGCCCAGGGGTACGGGGGGCCGGGCAGGCCCCTGTGCCGGGGGGGCTTCGGGGGGTCGCCCCCCGGGTTGAAGAGTCCCCGGCCGAATTAAACCGGCCGGGGGTGTCACCTCGGCGGAATAAACTCAGGCCCATGCCTACGAGAGTCTCCGCACGCATCTCCGCTATCTCAGAGTCCGCCACGCTGGCCGTGGACGCCAAGGCCAAGGCGCTGAAGGCGGCAGGCCGGCCGGTTATCGGCTTCGGTGCCGGCGAGCCGGACTTCCCCACTCCCGGGTACATCGTCGAGGCCGCTCAGCGGGCCTGCGCCGAGCCGCGGTTCCACAAGTACACCCCGGCGGCCGGGCTGCCTGAGCTGCGCCAGGCCATCGCCGACAAGACGGCCCGGGACTCCGGCTACCACGTCGAGGCGAACCAGGTGCTGGTCACCAACGGCGGCAAGCAGGCGGTTTACGAGACGTTCGCCACCCTGCTCGACCCGGGCGACGAGGTCATCGTGCCCGCGCCCTACTGGACCACCTACCCCGAGTCGATCGGGCTGGCCGGCGGCGTGATGAAGCCGGTCATGACCGACGAGCGGTCCGGTTACCTGGCCTCGGTCGAGGACCTGGAGGCGGCCAGGACGCCCCGCACCAAGGTGCTGCTGTTCGTGTCACCGTCCAACCCGACCGGCGCGGTCTACCCGCCGGAGCAGGTGGCCGAGATCGGCCACTGGGCCGCGGCCAACGGCCTGTGGGTCGTCACCGACGAGATCTACGAGCACCTGGTGTACGGCGACGCGAGGTTCTCCTCCATCCCGGTCCAGGCGCCGGAGACCGCGGACACCTGTGTGGTGCTGAACGGCGTGGCCAAGACCTACGCCATGACCGGCTGGCGGGTTGGCTGGATGATCGGGCCGCGCGACGTGATCAGCGCCGCGGCGAACTTGCAGAGCCACGCGACCTCCAACGTCTCCAACGTGGCCCAGGCGGCCGCGCTCGCCGCGGTGTCCGGTGACCTGTCCGCGGTGGCCGAGATGCGGGCCGCGTTCGACCGGCGGCGGCAGACCATGACCCGGATGCTGAACGAGATCGGTGGGGTGATCTGCCCCGAGCCGCAGGGCGCCTTCTACTGCTACCCGAGCGTCAAGGGCCTGCTCGGCAAGGAGATCTCCGGGCAGCGTCCGCAGACCTCGGCCGAACTGGCCGACCTCATCCTGGATGAGGCCGAGGTGGCCGTGGTCCCCGGCGAGGCGTTCGGTACGCCCGGATATTTCCGGCTTTCCTGCGCGCTCGGCGACGCCGACCTGGAAGAGGGCGTGGGCCGGATGGCCAAGCTGCTCGCGGACGCCAGGTAGGCGCGGCACACTTACTGGATGTCCCACCCGCTGCGACCGCTAGCCGCACTGCCCAAGGCGCATCTGCACCTGCACTTCACCGGCGCTATGCGGCACGCGACCCTGGTCGAGCTGGCGGAGAGCCGCAGCATCCGTCTGCCGACCGCCCTCACGCAGGACTGGCCGCCGCAGCTGAGCGGGACCGACGAGCGCGGCTGGTTCCGGTTCCAGCGGCTGTACGACGCCGCCCGTTCGGTCCTGCGCGACCCGGATGACGTCCGGCGGCTGCTGACCGAGACGGCCCAGGACGAACGGGCCGAGGGGTCGGGCTGGCTGGAGATCCAGGTCGACCCGTCGGGGTACGCGAGCCGGTTCGGCGGCATCACGGCCATGATCGAGCTGGTGCTGGCCGCGGCGGCGGACGCGAGCGCGGCGACCGGGGTGGGGATCGGCGTCATCGTGGCGGCCAACCGGACCAAGCACCCGCTGGAGGCCCGGACCCTGGCCCGGCTGGCGGCCCAGTACGCGGGCCGCGGCGTCACCGGGTTCGGCCTCTCCAACGATGAACGGCACGGGCCGCCGGCCGAGTTCGCGGCCGCGTTCCGGATCGCGGCCCGGGCTGGCCTGCTGCTGACGCCGCACGGCGGCGAGCTAGCCGGGCCGGCCAGCGTCGCCTCGTGCCTGGACGACCTGCACGCAGACCGGATCGGCCACGGCATCCGGGCGGTGGAGGATCCGGCCGTGGTCAAGCGGCTGGCCGCGGACGGCGTTACCTGCGAGGTCTGCCCGTCCTCCAACGTGGCGCTGGGTATCGCCGCGGATGCGGCCCGGGTACCGCTGCGCCCGCTGGCCGAGGCGGGCGTGCCGATCGCACTGGGGGCCGACGACCCGCTGCTGTTCGGGCCGCGGCTGGCCGCGCAGTACGAGATCGCCCGGCACGCGCACGGGTTCTCCGACGCCGAGCTGGCCGGCCTGGCC
>JBAPYC010000331.1:0-8510 GCA_049284535.1 Streptosporangiaceae bacterium | reverse complement strand
GGGCCGGCTGGAACCGCTCGACCGTTACGTAGTTGGTGCCAAGGTAAACAACGTAGATGGCGCTGGCCAGGATTACCCCGCCCTGGAAACCGCCGCCCGGCGTGAGCTGGCCGTGCGTGACCGTCTCGATGCCGATCAGCACTAGCAGCGAGCTGAGGAACACCGCCAGCAGCCATACCGCCGGGCTGGGCGGCGGGATGGACCGATCCGGCGCCTTATCCGCGGGGAGCTCGCGGGTCTCGTCGCTGAGCGGCCGCAGCAGCACCGAGATCCCGGCCACCGCGCTGAGCAGGATGAACTCCTCGAACAGGGTGTCGATTCCGCGGTAGTCGAAGCTGATGGCCGACACCACGTCGGTGACGTGCCGCTGCTGCGGGGCAAGTCTATTGAGCAGCTGGGCATAGGCGGTGATCTGGCTGCCGAACGCTGGCAGGCCGGCCAGGCCGACACCCAGGGTCACGGCCAGCGCCGCCGCGGCCACCGCGAAAAACATGAGGCGCGTGCGCCTGCTCATTCCCGGTCCTTCCGCACCTTAGCCAGGCTAAGCAGGACGATCAGCGGCAACGCGATGGCCCCCACCACGATCTGCGACAGGGCCACGTCACCGGCCTGCAGTGACAGGTAGAGGAAGGCGAGCCCCAGTCCGAAGAACCCGGCCGTGAACGCCTGGCGCAACGGGTCCCTGGTCAGCACCACGGCCGTGCCCGACACGGCCACCCAGACCAACGCGACCGCGATCACCGCCGCGCTCATCTTTCTTCCTCGGGAGAGCCCGTGGACTTGTCCTGCGGATCCGACCAGGTGGCACCGTGCCGGATCGCGATCGCGCGGCCCACGGCGTGGCCGACGAGCGGGTTGGCGGCGATCAGGATCACGGCTACACCGATGGCAGCCAGTCCTGACGCCGAGAGGCCGACGCGCACTACTACCGAAGCGCAGATCCCAGTCGAGCCGAGCATCGCCGCCGGGGTGGTCAGGTGCAGCCGGTCCAGCGGGTCGTCAAAAACCGCCATCCCGACGCACGAGCCGACCACGACCATCAGCCCCGCCACCAGCAGGACCGCCGAGATGACCCCAGTCGTCGTCATCGCAAGCCGCCCGTCACAGCCAGCGCTCCAGGAATCGCGCGAAGGCCACCGAGCCCCCGCTGGACAACGCGGCCAGCACCACGGCCAGCGACGCCAGTCCAGGTTCGCCGTACCCGACGGCAAGGCACAGCACGGCCAGCGCCTGGACCGTGCCGGCCAGCCCCAGGGCCACCACCCGGTGCTCGGAGTCGAAACGCCAGCACACCCACGCGCAGGGTATCAGCGCCACCTGGAGCACCAGCGCCGCCGCGAGGAACCAGCTCATCCCGGCGGCGCCGGGCGTGCATCGGGCTGCGAGGCACTGGTCAGCTGGTGCACCAGTGCCGTGCCGGCTTCCATGTCGATGTCCACCACGACCGTGTTCGGTGCCGCGGACAGCAGCGCGGTCAGCACCGCTTCCCGTCGCGCGGCCGGCCAGCCGCGGACGTCCGGCCCCGCATCCAACGGCACCGTGCGCAGCGTGCCCGCCGCGACCGGGTGGCCGGACGCCTTGCGGGCCGCCAGCGCGAAGACCTGCCCGGTCTCGACCACCACCTGCCACGGCAAGGCCGCGAGCGTGCGCAGGTCGGCGGCCTGGACACTGGGTACCATTTTTCCGCGCTGGCTGAGGAGGTACCCGATGCCGACGGCTAGCACCGCCGCCACCGACCCGGCCTCCAGATCCTGCGCGTCGGGCTGACCAGCCAGCACGATCCACATTCCAAGCAGCGCGCCGGCGTAGACCAGCCCGCCTGTTACCAGGAACAGCCACCTAGGCCGCTCTGGGCCGGGCCCACTTCCCCCCGGTCGGCCCGCTTGGTGCCGCCTTGCCATGAAGCCTCCTCCGGGCGAGCGATCAGCCCCGATGCTAACTAACCCACGACACCTGTTTCACGCGTGGCCGACTTCTCGGGCGACACTCCTTTTGGGGAATGGGACCACCTGTGCTACTGGATCCGGTAAGGCTCAGCATCGGCCCTCCGGAGCGCGAGCCACGAGGCGCCGCCACAGCGCGCGGTAGAAGATGATCATGTCCCGCGCCACCAGGCCAGGCAGGCTGAGCGCCGGGACCAGCCAGCGCAGGCGTATCTGGAGCCGTGTCGCCGGTACCCAGGTCATTCCGGCCACGCGGGGGTGACTTCCCGTGCCGCAGGTCAGCCAGCCAGAAGTGCGGCGATCCGGGCCGCGACCGCCATGATCGTCAGCGCCGGGTTGGCACTGCCCTGGGTGGGCAGCACGCTGCCGTCGGCGATGTACAGGTTGGGCACGGCGAAGCTGCGGCCGCGGGCGTCGACGACGCCGTGCCGCTCGTCTGCGGCCATCCGGGCCCCGCCCACCAGGTGGGCGTAGCGCTGGATGGTGATGACCTCGTCGGCGCCCGCGGCGTGCAGGATGTCCTCCATCACGGCCTGCGCCGCGTGGGCCAGGGCCCGGTCGTTGTCGCACTGAGAGTAGGAGAACCGGGCCACCGGCAGGCCATGGGAGTCCTTCTCGTCCGCGAGGGTCACCCGGTTCTCGGCCAGCGGCAGGAACTCGCACAGCGCCCCGAGGCAGGACCAGTGCACGTAGTCGCTCATGTACTCGCGCAGCGCACGGCCCCAGTGCCCCTGGGCGGCGACGTGCTCGGCCCAGGTGATCGGCAGCGGCGAGACGGTCTGGATGGAGAACCCGCGCTTGGCGTCCCTGGCTGGGTCGGTCTCGTAGAACTGCTCGGTGCTGACCTCGGGTGGCGGTGCCTTGTACATCCGGATCTCGGCGTCGAACCGGCCAGCGGTCTGCGGCGCGCCCTGGACCATGAGATACCGGCCGACCTGGTCGAAGTCGTTGCACAGCCCGTCGGGGAAGCGACGCGAGGCCGAGTTGAGCAGCAGCCGGGGCGTCTCGATCGAGTACCCGGCCACCACCACCATCCGGGCCGCCTGGAAGCGCTCCCGGCCGCGGGCCATGTAGTACACCCCGGTGGCGCGGCCGGTCCGCTCATCCACGGCGACCCGGGTCACCATGGCGTTGGCGCGGACCTCGCCGCCGTGGGGGAGCGCGTCGGGTATGTGCGTGATCAGCGGCGAGGCCTTGGCGTTGACCTTGCAGCCCTGCAGGCAGAAGCCGCGGTAGATGCAGTGCGGCCGGTTCCCGAACCGGCCGTTGGTAATCGCGACCGGGCCGACCTTGGCGGTGATGCCGCACTTGGTGGCACCGCGCAGGAAAATCTCGCCGTTCCCGCCGACCGGGTGCGGACGATGGGGGTAGCCGTGCGGGTCGCCCCACGGCCAGTGCTCGCCGGCGACCGGCAGTTCCTGCTCGATCTGCTCGTAGTACGGGCGCAGCTCGGCGTAGCTCAGCGGCCAGTCGGCGCCGACCCCGTCCACGCTGGCGGTCGTGAAGTCGCTCGGGTGAAAGCGCGGGGTGTACCCGGCATAGTGGACCATCGAGCCGCCGACGCCCCGGCCGGAGTTGTTCGACCCCATCGGCACCGGGTCGGACCCCGCGATCACCCGCGGGTCGGTCCAGTACAGATGGTGTGAGCCTGCCTCGTCACTCACCCAGTCGGTGTCGGGATCCCAGAACGGGCCGGCGTCCAGGGCCGCGACCCGCCAGCCGGCCCGGGCCAGCCGCTGCAGCAGGACCGAGCCGCCCGCGCCGCAGCCCACGATGACCAGGTCGATCTCGTCGTCGTCGGCGAAATGGCGCATGTCGAGCCGCAGCCGGTGATTGGTCCTGGAGCCATCGTTTGGCAGCAGCCAGGCCGATTCGTTCCGCGCGCGGACGCCACTGTCGGCGGGCATCAGTCTCCCTTCCGGACCGGGTCGATGCCTGGCCGGGCGTCGTGTACCTCATACGGCTCGAGCTTGTCCACGCCGGCGTTTTTGTAGCCGCGGGGGTACGCGGGGCCGGGGAAACCGATCTCGGCCCACCCGGCCGGGTGAGCATAGAACGCGGTACAGGCGTACCGGGTCCACAGGCTCCACACGTGCGTGGCCGGGAGCCCGTGCCACTGGCCGCCGTCTGCACCGTCCTGGATCGCCTGCACCAGGGCGGTCTGGTCGGCCCGCGGGGCCTCGGCGAACGTGCGGCCGCAGCGCTGGGCGGCATCGGCGTCGAGGTAGGTCAGCGTGTCCCGCCAGGCCTGGCCGTCTTCGGGCATGTCGTCGTACCGCCAGCCGTCGGTCTGGCCGGCCGCGAGCCGGGCGTCGATCATGGCCAGGACCGGCACCCGCGGTTCGTCGTGCAAGTCGAGGATCAGGCTCAGCAGGGCCGCGGCACAGGCTTCCTGCGCCGCGGTGAAGAACGTCACCGGCGGCGGCTGCGTCCTCGACGTGACTACCTCGGCCGTGACCCGGTCCCAGTGCGGGGCCTGGCCCAGCACGTCAAAGCCGGGGAAGCGGTCGTCCACGCCGGAGGGCTGGCCACGCTTTTCCCGGTGGCGGCCGCTCACTTCTCGCGCCGCAGGACGGCCGCGAGCAGGCCCATCCCGCCGACCATGGTGACCAGGAGCGGTGCCAGCAGCGGCGGCCCCATCTCCATGTTGTAGCGGGTGTTCTTCCAGCCCCCTGGCTTCTGGGCGATGCCCCGGGCGTGCAGGTAAGTGCCTTGCAGGCCGTTGGCGACGATCGCGGCCGAGGCGATGGGCAGCGCCGTCTTGGCCATCCGGCGGCTGCAGAAGCCGGCCACCCCGGCAGCCGCGCCGACCGGACCGAGGACGACCGGGAGCCACATCATCTTGTTGCCGAAGCTGGCGCTGTCATGCTCGAAGTAGATCTCCGCCGCCGTGACCAGCGCCCCCGCCGCCGTCAGGGCAGACAGGCTGCGCTCGAACCGTCCGGTCTCCACGTTGCGCACCATCCGGTCGATGGCGTGCTCGGTGCCTGCTACCGTGCCGTGCCGCCTGCCACGCCCTGTCATGTGCTCTCCTTTAGCCGCCACCTGCTGGACCACAGGCGCGGTGGCTCCTACCCAGCGGGTGGCCCCGAAACCTCAGGAGATGCTCACCAGGGCGGTGACGTCCTCGTCCGGCAGCGGCCCGCCGGTAACCGCGGAGACCTCGGTGCTGACCAGCTGCACCGGGCCGCCATAGGCGGACAGGAAGGCCGTGTCCGCGGCGTCGCGGCCGGTCGCGATGCGCAGCAGGCTGGCCCGCGGGGCCAGCAGGGTGGCATCCACGACGCGCCAGTGCCCGTCGACCAGTGCCTCGGCGACCGCGTGGAAGTCCATCGGTTCCAGGCCGGGCGCGTAGACGGCCGCCAGCCGGGCCGGGACGTCCAGGGCGCGCAGCAGGGCGATGACCAGGTGGGCGTAGTCCCGGCACACGCCCTGCCGCTGCAGCAGGGTCTCGACCGCGCCGTCGGTGGGCCGGCTGCTGCCCGGCACGTAGGTCAGCCGGGTGCCGACCCAGGACGACACCGCGGCGAGCAGTCCGGCGCCGGCGCCGATCCCGGTGAACTCGCTGCGGGCCACCGCCGCCAGCCGGTCAGACTCCGCGTACCGGCTCGGCCGCAGGAAGACGATGCGATCCGCCTCCTGGAGTTCCGGCTGCGCTACGGTCCCCCGGACGGCGGCCCGGTAGTCCACCGTGACCTGCCCGGGGGTCAGGCGCAGCAGGTGCGCCCGGCCGCCTTCGGGCATGGCGAGCTCGGACGTGGCGACCGTCTCCCCCTCGCGCCGCACGGTGAGCTCGTCCTCGCCGTCCGCGCCGGCCAGCCCCGCCACGGCCAGCTGCAGGATCACCTCGGCGGGCGCCGCGACCTGCAGGACGAGCCGGGCGCTGACCTGGCGGCTGGGCTCGTCCTGCTGGACGCCGGTCATGACTGGCCGTCCAGTTCCAGGGCGAGCAGCGCGTTCTCCACCACTTCACCGAGGGCCGGGTGGATCCAGTACTGGCCGCGTGCCATCTGGTGTACCCGCAGTCCCGTCGAGGCGGCCTGCACCAGCGGCTGGATCAGCAAAGATGCCTGGTAGCCGACGATGTGCGCGCCGAGCAGCCTTCCGGTGGCCGGGTCGGCGTAGAGCCGGCAGAAACCGCTGGTGTCCTGCAGCGCCCATCCGTAGGCCGTGTCCCGGTACTCCTGCGTGGCCTGCACGAACCGGCGCTGGCCGGCCAGGTCCTGCTGCCGCGCGCCGACCGTGGCGACCTGCGGCTCGCTGAACACGGCGGCCGGCACCCAGTCGTGCGGAAACCGGCGCAGGTCGTCCGGATGGGCCAGGTTGTGCGCCAGGGTGCGTGCCTCGGCGTTGGCCACATGCTTGAGCTCGTACGGTGAGCTGACGTCGCCGAGCGCCCAGATGTCCTCGGCCGTGGTCCGGCCGTACTCGTCCACCTCGATGCGGCCGTCCTCGCGCAGCCTGACGCCGGCCCGGTCCAGGTCCAGGTCTCCGGTGTCGGGCTGGCGCCCCGCGGCCACCACCAGCAGGTCGCCGGTCACCGTGGTGCCGTCCCGCAGGGCCAGGGCCACCCCGGCCCCCGGGCCGCCGTCCGCGGATACGCCGGTGATCTCGGCCGACAGATGGAGGTCCCATTTCTGCCGGGCCAGGGCGGTGAAGCGGTCCGAGACATCGGTGTCCAGCGTCTCGAGCAGCCGGTCCGCCTGGTTCACGATCGCGATGGCGACGCCGAGGCTGGAGAATATGTGCGCGAACTCGGCGGCGATGTAGCTGCCGCCCACGATGACCATCGTCTCCGGGAGCTTGTCGATCCGCATGACCGTGTCGGAGGTGTCGAAATGGACACCAGAATCGGCGATCACCGGCGGGACGACCGGGTGGGCCCCGGTCGCCACCACGATGCGATCGGCCCGGATCCGGGTGCTGCCGTCGATGACCAGCTCGTGCGGGCCGGCGAAGCGGGCCCGCCCGGCAAACAGCTTCACCTGATCCGATTCCGCCCGGCCGCGGCGGCCATCTTCGGAGACCTCGTCGACCTGCGAGAAGGTACGGTCGCGGATGGCGGGCCAGTCCACCCCGGTTAGCTCGGCGCCGATGCCGAACGCGGGAGCCTGGCGGACACCGAGCGCCACGTCGGCGGTGTGCGCGAGGATCTTGCTCGGGATGCAGCCGCGGTTGACGCAGGTTCCCCCGAAGGCCCCGGACTCGATCAGGGCCACCGGGCCCCCCGCAGGATCCTCCGGCACGACGGCGTTACCCGAGCCGGCCCCGATGACCGCCAGTGCGAAATGCTCCACGTCATCCTCTCGGTTTCTGTGACTGGTAGGTGTCCGTCCTCATGGACTTTATTCATCGCACACTGACCACTTCCATTCCTCTCGTCACACCTGTCCCGCAATTTCGGGCGGAGGTTTGGTGGCTTACCCGTGGGTAGCTCCGCGGCGCCGGGTGGCCGACGCGTCTCCGGCGGGTTTCAGGAGTCCGGCACGACGACCTCGGGAATCTGGTGGCGATGAGCGGCTTCAAGAACTTCATCATGCGCGGGAACCTGGTAGAGCTCGCGGTCGCGGTAGTGATCGGCACTCAGTTCAGTGCCCTGGTCAAGCAGTTCGTCAACTCGTTCGTCAACCCGCTGCTCTCGCTGGTGGGCGGTACGCCGGATCTCGGCGGCCTGACCCTCAAGGTCGGCAAGGCTAATTTCACTTACGGCGCGTTCCTCACCGAGGCCCTGACCTTCCTGATCTCAGCGGTGGTGGTGTATTACGCCATGGTGCTCCCGGTCAGCCGGCTGCTGAAGCTGCTCGACCGGAACAAGACCGCCACCACCCGGGATTGCCCGGAGTGCACGATGAGCATTCCCATCGCCGCCCAGCGCTGCCCGGAGTGCACCGCCCACATCACCCCGGGCACGCAGCAGCCGCAGCCGATCGGCCGGGTCGGGTAGACCGCGGTAACAGACCCTCGGTAGAGGCCTCGGCGAGGTCCGGGTAGATGGTCAGCATGCGGTAGGCGCCGGTCAGCTCCAGGACGCGCCGCACCGGGCAGTCCGGCGGGATGGCCAGGCGCAGCTGGGCATCGCACTCCTGAGCACGCTCCTGAGCGAACAGCAGGTGCCGGAGCCCGGAGGAATCACAGAAAACCGTCGCCGTCAGGTCCGCGATGACCACGTCCACGCCAGGTACCAGCGCCGCGCAGATCTGGCCGAAGACCTCTTCGGCGTTGGTGACGTCGATCTCGGCGGGCAGCGCCACGATGACGGGCGTCGACGGTGTCACCTGGTCGGGCATGGCCTAACTGTCCTTCACTGCCGGACCCCGTCTCGGGGAGCTGTTCATCAGGGGCCCACATTAGATCATTCCACCGTCAAGGCCAGGCCGAAACGCGGACTGGCATGTTCCGCAGCGCCCGGGGACGTTTCCTGCGCGGCAGGCTGGGTAGCCGCACTGCCAGCATTACGTACGTGCCGCTGGCGCCCTGACGGCCGGGCACGTACGGCAGACCGGCCCGGCAGTCAGGGCGGTGACTGCCGGGTCGCACCAGTCGCGCCGCTGGCCCGCGAGACGGGCC
>JBAPYC010000330.1:0-9891 GCA_049284535.1 Streptosporangiaceae bacterium | reverse complement strand
ATCCGGTGCGGGCGCATGACCGTGCCCTCCTGCACGATGGCGAACCCGGTGAACGCGCCGCTGGCGTCGATGCGGAACTGGCAGCGCAGCGTGCTGGGCCCGGCGGTCTGCAGCCAGGTTCTGGACCACCCGGCCAGATCCTGGCCCGAGCTCGCCGCCACGGCATCGATCAGGTCGGCCAGGCGGGCGTTCCCGTAGGCGTGCCGGACCAGGTAGTCGTGGAGCCCGGCGAAGAACTCCTGCTCGCCGGCGTAGCCGGCCAGCTGCCGGAGCACCGAGGCTCCCTTGGCGTAGCTGATCTGGTCGAAGTTGGCGATCGCCTCGCTGAGCGTGGCCGCATCGGAGGCCACCGGATGCGCAGACGGCAGCTGATCATCCGCGAAGCCGCGGACCTTCTCGCCGGCCGAGAACGTGGACCAGGCTTCGGGGGACCGGCCCAGCTGGCCGCGTGCGTGATACTCGCAGAAATCCGCGAACGACTCGCTCAGCCACAGGTCATCCCACCACTGCTGGGTCACCAGGTCGCCGAACCACATATGCGCCATCTCGTGCAGGAGCGTGCCGTCGCGTGATTCCGCCATCGCCGCGGTCGCCCGGGACCGGGGCAGCAACCTTTCGGAAATCAGGATGCAGCCCGCGTCCTCGCTCGCCCCGCAGCTCAGCTCCGGCACGAACACCTGGCCGTATTTACGGTACGGGTAGTCCACGCCGAGCAACCCGGCATAAAGGTCGAGCCCACTGGCGGCCAGCTCGAACAGCGCCGTGGCGTCGAGGTGAGCGGCCAGCCCGGCACGGCAGGCGAGCTCAAGCGGGATCCGCCGGCCGCTGGGCATGACGTGGGAACCGGTGACCAGGTGATAATCACCGGCAACCACCGTCGTGGTGAAGGTGGGCAGCCGTGTGGTGGGCAGGAATTCCCACACCGCGCGGCCATCCGCGCCAGGGGACGGCGGCCCGCCGGCCGGGGCGTTCGACAGCACCGTCCACTGCGGCGGCGCGATGACACGGAAGGTGAACTCCGCCTTCAGTCCGGCTGGTCGAAGCACGCGTATGCGGTGCGGGCGTACGCCTGCGCCAGCTTCCCGTAGATGTACGTGCCGCCGTCGTCGCAGCCGGCCGACCGGTGCATCCCGGTGCCCGACCCGGTGTAGGCGCAGTCGGCCAGGACACGGAGTTCGTTGTGCGCGGCCAGGCCGGGAAGCGCGATCCGGCTCCCGGACCAGGCGGTCGCGGGGTCAAGCTGCGCGCCATTGAGCGTGATCTCATGCACGGCGTGTGCCACCAGGTCCACATGGCTGGCCGCGCCGGGCTCGGCGCAATCGAACCGGATCACCGAGACCGAGCCGAAGGCCTCCTCCCGCGTCAGATCCAGCACGACGTGGTACGAACGGACCCGCAGCAACCCGGCCCGCTGCCTGCACTCCGCGCGGGTGATCTCGGTGCTCGCCAGCTCCCCGGCCACCATCAGCGCCTCCCTTTACGGCAGTATTCGCGTATGACGGAACTTACCGACGTCCCCAGCGCGTTCGGCTACGGCGACTCGATTCTCGCTGGCCAGCTGGTGCGGCTGCGTGGTGTGCGCGACGATGACCTGCCCACACTCGCAAAGTGGGAGATGGATGCCGGACGCATGACCACGCTGTCGAGCTGGGTGGCCCCGCCGTCGGAGGCGGCGGCCAGGGAGCGGATCGCCAACTGGAGCCGCAACGAGGCCGACCTCGCCTTTGCTATCGAGACGCTCGACAATCCGCCGGTGCTGGTCGGCAACGTCGGGCTGTGGGGCATGCGCCCGAAAGACCGGTGCGGGACGCTCGGGATCGCCCTCGGCCGCGAGCACATCAGCCGCGGCTACGGCAGCGACGCGATGCGGACCATCGTCGGCTACGGGTTCCGCGAGCTGGGCCTGCACCGCATTCAGCTCACTGTGGCCCCGTTCAACCCGGCCGGCATCCGCGCGTATGAGAAGGCGGGATTCGTCGAGGAGGGCCGCCATCGCGAATCGGTGCTGCACGACGGCCGCTGGTATGACGAGGTGCTGATGTCCGTGCTGGATCGCGAGTGGGAGGGCCGCCGGTTAGCCCGCCGCGCTGGCAGCTGACCGGAGCTTGCGCATGACCTGCACGCGTTCACGGCCGTCCAGGCGGTCGATGTAGAGCTCGCCGTTCAGGTGGCCGGTTTCGTGCTGCAGGCAGCGGGCCGTGATCATCAAAGATCATGGCGTTGCCAGGCGCCCATGAGGCGGGGCTGAGCCGCGGGAGCAACAGGAAGCCGCCGCCGGAAACTGCCTGCGCCATCTGCGCGGCGGCGGCCAGGACAGCGGGATCGCCTGTCCGGGCCGCCGGCGGTCCTGGTATCCGGGCGCGGCGCCGCCCAGCGGCTGTCCGCTGGGCGGGTACGGTCGTATGAACAGATCAGAACGTTCCGGGCGGTGACGGCGGTGCCTGACATCCTGAGCCAGGGCGACGGCCGCCAGTCCGGCCCGTGGCCGCGCCGCATGGCGGTATGTGCCGCGATCGTGCTGGTGGCAGTCGCGATCGTGCACTACCTGCCGCGGGCACTGCATGGGACGGCGCGGCCGGCTGCTACCGCGGCTCCGCTGTCCGTGCCAAGCTCGCAGGCGTTTTCTGGTGACGAGGGAGTGGCGGCCGAGCCCGACGGGATCACCGGTCAGGTCTCGCCCTGGCCTGCCGGTCTCCGGCTGCCGGCCGCCGGAGAGCGGCCGATGTGGTTCTGGCCGGCCACTGGCCAGACGGCGCCGATCGGCGGCCTGCCGCCGCAGCGCTCTGGCTACGGGTTCATCCGTGCGGCGGGCGGCTGGGCGGTACAGGCCAATCCTGACGCCGAAGCCAGCTGCGGCAGTTGTGCTGGACCGCCGCGTGCTGTCTATTTCCTGGCCGATTCCGGATCATCAGCGACTCGGGTCGGACGAGCAAGCGCGGTCGCGGCGGGTACCGCCGGCACACTGTGGCTGACCAGCTACCCGCCAGCTGCCGATCCGGGCACGACCGCAGGCGTGGCGCGAGAAATCAGCACCGCTGGCCGTCCGTACGGATCACAGGTCAGCCTGCCGGCCGGTTACCTGATCGAGCAGGGGACGGACCGCGGCCTGCTGCTGGCACCAGTGGCCCCGGGACCGGGAACGATGGCCGACAAGCTGTGGAATCCAGCCGCTGCGCAGCCCAACCGCACCTTTGCGGGAGTAATCGCGGCTAGCGCAAGCCAGGTCGCCTGGGCGCCTCCGTGTGTCGCACGCTGCTCTGTGCAGGTGCTGAATCTGGACACGAGCCGGCAGAAATCGGTCCAGCTGCCCGCGGCGAGTGCGGTGGCCGCCGGAGCCTTCAGCCCCGATGGCCAGCTTCTTGCGGTCCAGCTGAGGTTCGGCGACAACTCCGCCGACGGCGCTGAGGCGGTGCAACTGCAGGAAGTGTCCATGGCCAACGGCCGCCTGACGGCCGTGCCACAGACCTGGGTCAGCAGCGATGCCATGGCCGGCTTCGGGTGGCCCGCCAGCAGCGACAGCCTGGTCGCAGAGCTGAGCTTCACGACCAAGGTGCAGCTAGCGTCATGGCGGCCCGGTGCCAGCCGGCTGGCCATCACGGTGCTCGCGCCCCAGCACACTCCCGCCTCTTTGGTCATCGGGCAGTACGGTCACTAACGCAAGGCCGGAACCGCGCACGGTCGCCCGGTTCGGCGAACAGCTCGCTGAGGCTGGACGTCGTGCTCCCGCCGGGAACCTCATCAACGGCTGACACCGCTCCGTCGGCCCCGCACAAAGACCCGCTGCGTCTGGACCAGGCATCATCAAGCGCTCGCGAAACTATAATGATCAGCGTTCGCGCCAGAATGTACGGGACCTGCCTGCTCAGGTCTTAAGCGGTTTCCGCCGCTTGTGGCCGCGAGTCCGGCCTGCGTTGGAGACCGGGCCTGAGCTATAGGGAGAGACTCGTCTTGAGCGTCACCGCCAGTTCTGCCGGAGTGCTGCGCAGCCAGGCCGCCGCCGTGCTGCACAGTAATGACGCGGGTAGCTGGACGAGGGCGGCACCGCGCCTGTATCCGCACCAGTGGAGCTGGGACAGCGCCTTCATCGCCGTCGGATGGGCGCACCTGGACGTCCGGCGTGCCATCGCGGAGCTTGAGAACCTGTTCGCGGCGCAGTGGAAGACGGGCATGGTGCCGCACATCGTGTTCCGGGCAGGCCCGGGCGAGCCTTACTTTCCCGGGCCCGAATGGTGGGACTGCCCCAGCGCTCCGGCTGCGCCAGCACCCCCGATCCAGACGACCGGGATCTGCCAGCCGCCGGTCCACGCCCTGGCGCTGCAGCGGATCTGGCAGCTGACACCGGAGGCTCAGCGGCCGGAGATCCGAGCGCGCATCCAGGCGCTATACCCGCGGCTGGTCAGCTGGCACCGCTACCTCGCCACCCAGCGCGATCCCGAGGAATCGGGGCTGGTCACCACCTATCATCCGTGGGAGGGCACGGACAACTCCCCGCGCTGGGACGGCTCGCTGGTGCGCATTAAGGTGACTAAGCCCCGTCCGTACACCCGCCTGGACACCCGTCAGGTCCGGGACCCGTCGCAGCGGCCCACCAAGTGGGACTACGACAGGTACCTGTGGCTGGTCGGCCTGCTGCGGAAATACCGGTACGACGACGCGGAGATATACCGCCGGTACCCGTTCCTGATCAAGGACGTGTTTTTCAGCGCCGTCCTGGTCTCGGCGAACACCGCGCTGCTGGACCTGGCCGACGTGGCGGGAGCCAGCGACAGCGACCGCAGCCAGCTGGCCTCCTGGCGGGACCGCGGCCGCGCGGGACTGACGCGCTGCTTCGACGCGGAGTCCGGGCTGTGCCACGACTACGACGTCCGCGCCGGGGAGCAGATCCGGCTGCGGACGTTCGCGGGTTTCGCGCCGCTCTTCGCGGAGACCGAGGACGCCGGCCAGCGCGCTGCCCAGCTGCGGCTGCTCGACTCCACGGACTTCTGCGGCGACCCGCGGCTCCGCTGGCGCCTGCTGCCGAGCACCAGCCCGGCCGAGCTGGCGTTCGAGCCCCGCAACTACTGGCGCGGCCCCGTCTGGCCGGTCATCGACTGGCTGCTGTGGCGCTCGCTGAGCCTGCTCGGCTATCCCGGCCGCGCGGAGGAGCTCCGCCGCGACTCACTCAGCCAGATCGCCGCGGCCGGGGACTTCGCCGAGTATTTCGAGCCGTTCACCGGGGCATCGCTCGGCTCGCTGAAGCAGTCCTGGACGGCTGCCGTCGCGCTGGACTGGTCGGCCCCCGATCGCGGCGACGCCTGATCCGCTGAGGTTTCCCTCAGCTGCTTCCGCATCTGCTCACTCAGCTGGGCCGAGTTCGCCGGTGCCGTGACCGGCCCGGCCGGGTAACCGCCGGCACAGGCCGGCGCCACCCGTTACCCGGCCAGCTCAGGGTGCCTGCTGCCCGGCAGAGGAGGGGGCCGTCTCGATCTTCGGGGCCTGGGTGATGCCTTTGTCCTTCAGGTCGGCGGCGATCATGTCGCGCAGGATGGCCTTCTTGATCTTGGTGCCGGACATTGGCCACTCGCTGATGAAGCGGACATAGCGGGGCACCCGGAAGGTGGCGATCTTGCCGACGCAGAACTCGATGATCTCGTCCTCGGTAGCGGTTGTGCCGTCCTTGAGCTGGATGAAGGCGGCCGGGACCTCCACGTAGTAGTCGTCGGGCGCGGAGACGACCTGGACGATGCCGACGGCGGGGTGGCGGAGCAGGTAGCTTTCCACCTCGGCAGCGGAGACGTTCTCGCCGCCGACCTTGAGCATGTCCTTGAGCCGGCTGACGAACGTGACCCGCCCGTCGTCGTCCATGGTGGCCACGTCCATGGTGTGGAACCAGCCCTCGTCGTCGAAGACCTGCGCGGTCAGCTCCGGATCGTTCAGGTAGCCGGAGAAGCAGTTCGAGCCGCGGAACAGCAGCTCGCCCTCGGTGTCCGGTGGCAGGTCGGCGCCGGTGACCGGGTCGATGACCCGGCACTGCATCCCGGGCATGGGGTGGCCGCCGGTGGTGACCCGCTGTTCCAGGGTGTCGGTCAGGTAGCTCAGCGACAGGAACGAGGACGCCTCGGTCATGCCGAAGCAGGACACCTGGATGGCGTCCGGCAGCCGGCTGGCCATGTCCCGCAGCCGTTCGGTGACGCCGACCGTCATCACGATCCGGACGCTGGACAGGTCGCGCTCGGAGAAGTCCGGCTGGTCGACCACGGGCAGCCAGATCGTCTCGAAGGCGGCCAGGATGATCGTGCAGCGCATCGAGGCGATCTGCTCCAGCGCCAGGTCGGGCCGGTAGAAGCCGGTGTGCACCAGGGTGGCGCCGGCGTAGATGGTGGCCACGGAGAACGCGATCCCGCCGATGTGGAACATGGGCAGCGCGGTCCAGATCCGGTCCTGCGGGGTGAGGAAGAACCGGGTCTGCTTGGTGCCGTCCGCGAACCGGATCAGCGCCTCGTGGCTGAGCAGCGCGCCCTTCGGCTCGGCCGCGGTGCCCGACGTGTACATGACGACGGCCGGGTCCCGCACCTTGACCAGCTGCCGCCGGCGCAGGAGGTCACCGTCGGGTACTTCGGCCCCGGCCGCGGCGAAGTCGGCCTCGGTGGCGAAACCGGGCGGGGCGTTCTCGCCCAGCACCACGATCTGGCGCAGGTCCGGGGCGTCGGCCAGGTCCAGGCCCAGGCGGTCCTGGCCGGACACGGCCGGGAACGCCGCCGTCAGCAGGGCCGGGAAGTCGGGCGCACCCGGGGCGGACGGGTCGGGCGGGCTGATGAACAGGGCCCGCATCCGGGAGTGCCTGATCAGGTCGGCCAGCTCCAGGCTCTTGTAGCGGGCGTTGACCGGGACCGGGTATAGCCCGGCCTTGGCCGCGCCGAACAGCGTCGCGATGGCGTCGACACAGTTCGGCAGCAGGATCCCGACCGTCTCCCCCGGCTTGAGCCCGGCGGCGAGCAGGCCGCGGGCGAAGAAGTCGGCCCGGGCGGCCAGCCCGGCGTAGCTCACCTGCTGGCTGGGGAACACCATGGCCAGGTGCTTGCCGTGCTCGGCGGCCCGCAGATCCAGCAGGTCCCCGAGCGTCGTGACCTCGATCCGGTGGATACCCGGCTGCACCATGGCACCGCTCCCTTGCTATGACCTGGGCAGCACGAGCACGGCCTCGCCCTCGAGCACCCGGCCGCGGCCGGGGACGTCCAGGTAGAGCTGGCACCGCACCCGTTCCTGCCCGTCCAGAATCTCATGATCGGTGACGGTTCCGCCGCCTTCCACGCTGTCCTGCGCCAGCACCAGGCCGAGCAGCCGGGCCCGGTAGCTGGCCAGCCGGGCGCCCGGGAACGCGGCCAGCAGCATGTTCACGCCCAGGGCCATGGTCGAGGGGCCCTGGTTCACCGCCTGGTCCGTCCCGGCCAGCCGCTTGGCCGCGGCCGGGTCCAGGTGGATCGGGTTGGGGTCGGCCAGCAGCAGCGCCAGCGTCTTCATCCGGGCGGGGTCAACGTGCTCCAGTTTCCAGGGGGGCAGCTCGGTCATGAGGCGCCGTCCGGCCCGGGACGAGGGACCGCGAACACGTCGGTGACGGTGGCGGCCAGCTCGCCCGCTTCGTAGAGGTCAAACCGGCAGGTGATGCGGTCGAAGGGGCCGATCCGCCGGGACCGGCGGTGCTCGGCCGACTCGATGACGCCGCGGACCTCGTACTCGGCGTCCTCGGCCAGCGGGCGGTGCAGCTCGATGGCCGACTCGGCCAGCAGCGGGCCATCGTTGATGTCCGAGCCGAACAGCGCGAACAGGCCGGCCAGGGAAATGCCGATGCCCCGGTTGGCCAGCACGAACGCCGCCACCGGATGCGGCTCGGCCTGAGGCTCGGAGTAGAAGGCGTCATGCAGCAGCCAGTTCTGGTACGGCTCGAGCCGGGCCGTACCGGACGGCAGCTGCTGGCCGGCCAGGGAGTTCATCGCGGCGACCCCATTAAAACGACCGGGGCAGGCCCAGGCCCTCGGCGATGGAATTGCGGGCCATCTCGTTGGTGATCGGCCCGATCCGGAACAGCCGCGAGTCCCGCCAGTACCGCTGCATGTCGGTCTCGGCCGAGTAGCCCATCCCGCCCAGGATCTGGATGCCCAGGTCGGCCGCCTGGTTGGCCAGCTCGGAGGCGATCACCTTGGCCATGGTCGCCTCCTTCTGGCAGGGCAGGCCACGGGACTGCATCCAGGCCGCCTTGGTCACGACCAGGTCGGCCTGCTCCTGCCACATGGCGATGTTGGCGATGTGGTGCTGGAGCGCCTGGAACTCGCCGATCTTGTGCCCGAACGCCTCGCGTTCTCCTGCGTACTTCAGGGCATCCTCCAGCACGCCGTCCAGGATCCCGACACAGAACGAGGACAGCATGATCCGCTCGTTGTTCAGCGTCGGCAGCAGCATCTTCCAGGCCTGGTCCGGCTGGCCGAGCAGATTCTCCTCGGGCACGAACACGTCGTCCAGGAAGACGTCGCAGGAGCCCAGCGCGCGCATGCCCAGCTTGGGGATCTCCCGGATGGTCACGCCCTCGGACGCGGTGGGCAGCATGAACAGCGACACGCCCTGGTACTGCTTGGCCACGTCCTTGGTCGTGCGGACCAGCAGCAGGATGTAGTCGGCCACGTGGGCCATGGAGCTCCAGGTCTTCTGGCCGTTGATGACCCAGCCGCCGTCGACCCGGGTCGCCGCCGTGCGCATGGCACCCAGCACGTCGGTGCCGCCGCCCGGCTCGGTGAAGCCGATGGCCCACTTCTCCTGGCCCGCGGCGATGGCGGGCAGGTGCTGCTGTTTCTGCTCGGGCGTGCCGTAGATGCCGACCGACTTGCCGCCCGCGAACGAGGTGATCCCCCACACCCAGGTCAGCCCGGCCAGTGAGCGGGCCAGTTCCCGGGCCAGGATCATCTGGGTCAAGATGTCACCGCCCTGGCCGCCGTACTCCTCCGGTATACCGATGGCGTGGAACCCGGCCGCGGCCAGCTTGGCGAACAGCTCGTGCGGGAACTCGTGCTCGTTTTTCTCAAGCTCGCGCGCCCAGGACTTGGGCAGCTCGCGGTTGACGAAATCACGGACGCTCTTGCGGAAGAGCTCCTGCTCCTCGCTGAGCCGAAAATCCATCGAGCACTCCCTCGGGGGCCGATTAATCTACCAAACGAACGTTATAATCTCACCGTGCGAAAGCCGCCGTCAAGGCTCTGACCGGCTCAGACGATGGACGGATCGGCGCCGCCGCCGTCGATCACCAGCCGCTGCCCGGTGACGTAGCCCGCGTCCTGACTGACCAGGAAGGCGACCGCCCCGGCCACGTCCTCCGGGCGGCAGACCCGGCCGAACGGGTACTGGCTATCGAGATCGCTCAGGCCGCGGCCGTCCACCGCCCGGACCAGGCGCTCGCCCATATCGGTGGCGACCAGGGCCGGGGCGACCACATTGACCCGGATGCCGTGCTTCCGCTCCTCACGGGCCAGAGTGCGGGCCGCCATCTCCAGCGCGGCCTTGGCCATCGAGTAGGGCGCCGAGTTGAGCGGCGCGAGGTCGGTGATGGCGCTGGAGATGACCACGACGTCAGCCCGCGGCTGGGCCCGCATGGCCGGCAGCAGCGACCGGATCAGCGCGACCGGGCCGAGGGTGTGCACGGTGAGCAGCCGCAGGTACTCCTCCGGCTCGGTATGGGCAATCGGATGCCCCCGGCTGGCGGTGCCGGCGTTGCTGACCAGGATGTCCACGTCGCCGAGGTCGGAGCGGACCGCCTCGGTCATGGCCCGCACGGCCTCGTCGTCGCCGATCGCCGCCTGGTAGGCGATGGCCTGGCCGCCGCCGGCCTCGATCGCGGCGACCACCTCGCTGGCCGCGGCCTGGTCC
>JBAPYC010000329.1:0-2829 GCA_049284535.1 Streptosporangiaceae bacterium | reverse complement strand
GCCGTGCCGGTGGCTGACCAGACGCTGAGCACGGTCCTGAAGTACCCCGAGGATGAGGAAGCGGTGCGCCAGGCCGGGCTGGCCCCAGTGGTCGGCATCCTTGACTGAGCCTGCCGGGAGGCAGCCTCCCGTGACCGGCCCGGCGGTCCCGTGACTGAGCGGCCCGTTGCTGCGACCGCGGTCCCACCAGACGTGGGCGCCAGGGCGGCCGTGTTCGGGGTCGCCCTGCACAGTGCCGGCTTGCCGGTCGGGGGCCTCATACGTGACCCTGCGGCCGGCCTGGGGTTACGGTTGTTGCCTGGCCTGACGTCGGGGAGGATAGGGACCATGAGCCCTACTTCGCGCGGATTTCACCGCAGGCGTCAGGATCCGGCGGAAAATGCGGGCCGGGTTCCGCCGGGTCAGTACTTGACCACGGACTTTCCGGTCCTGTCAGCCGGCCCGACACCTCACGCGGCCCTGAGCCAGTGGACCTTCTCCATCGGCCGTGGTGGCCAGCAGAAGACGTGGAGCTGGGCGGAGTTTCGTGCCCTTCCAGCTCAGGACGTGACCGTTGATATTCACTGCGTCACGAAGTGGTCCAAACTGGATACGGCTTGGCAGGGCGTGTCAGTGGACACGCTGCTAGAACTGGCCGGGCATGATGCCCCGTTCGCGATGGCCCATTGCGACGGGGGTTATACAACCAACCTGCCGGTGGCGGACCTGATCGGCGGCAAGGCTTGGGTGGCTTACGCCTACGACGGTCAGCCACTGGCACCTGAGCACGGCGGGCCGGCGCGGCTGCTCGTGCCGCACCTGTACTTCTGGAAGAGCGCCAAATGGGTGCGAAGCCTGGAACTGCGCGATACCAACGACCCGGGCTTCTGGGAAAACTACGGCTACCACATCTACGGAGACCCATGGCGGGAACAGCGCTACGCCGGCGACTGACCTGGCAGGTCGCCAAGGTCAATGCGGTATCTGTCGAGACCGCCTCCGTGCGGACCATCACGCTCGGCGTGCCGGACTGGCCGGGCCACCAGGCTGGGCAGCACCTGGACATCCGGCTGACCGACGAGGACGGCTACGTGGCTGAGCGGTCATACTCGATCGCGTCAGCGCCGGGCGAGCCGGTGGCGATCACCGTGGAGCGTCTCGATGACGGCGAGGTCTCGCCTTATCTCACGGACGAGCTGCGGGCCGGGGACGATCTGGAGCTGCGAGGGCCGATCGGCGGTTACTTCGTCTGGGAGCCCGAGGACGGCGGCCCACTACTGTTGCTGGCCGGCGGGTCGGGCATCGTGCCGTTGCGGTCGATCCTGCGGCATCGCGAACGCAGCGGCAGCACGGTTCCGGTCCGGCTGCTGTATTCCTCCCGCACGCTAGACGACGTGATCTACCGGGCCGAGCTCGACCAGCCCGCCAGCGGCATCGAGGTCATCCACACGCTGACCCGCAACCAGCCTCCGGGCTGGTCAGGCTACGCGCGGCGGGTGGACGCGGCCCTGCTCGCCGAGGTGGCCTGGCCGGCCGCTCCGATGCCGCTGGCCTACGTATGCGGGCCGACCAGCTTCGTTGAGACGGTGTCGCAGGCCCTGGTGCAGTCCGGCTATCCGCCGGAGCGAGTGAAAACCGAGCGGTTCGGCGCCACGGGAGGAACCTGATGGAAGCACTCGACGGCAACGCCATCGGCGGCCTGCTGCACGAGATCTTCAGCACCGAGATGACCGATGCCGTCAGCGTCTGCGGAAGCTGCGGCGCCACCCGGCAGGTCGCCGAGCTTGTGGTCTACCTGCAGGCGCCCGGCACGGTCGTCCGCTGCCGGTCGTGCGACAGCGTACTGATGGTCTTCGTCAAGATTCACGACAGAACCTGCGTGGACCTGCTAGGCCTCGCCGTCCTCGGCTAGCAGAGGCTCTGCGGCCGGTCGGCGCGGGGCCGAGCCACCGCGTCCCGCTGAAGGCTCCGCCGGGACGGTGTCCCCGCATCCGCCAGCGGCATGATCCTCACGATTGCGTGCTGTTGGGTTCCAGGGCAGGAGTTGTGGTGTCCAGGGCGGCGCGCATGGCGGCGATATCGGTCTGGATGGAGCCGCCGGCGAAGACGAGAGACTCGAGAGCTCGCTGGGCGGCGTCGGCGTTTCCGTGACCGCAAGCGTCGGTGACGATGATGGGGAAGTAGCCGAGGTCGGTGGCGTGCCGGACGGTGGGCTCGATGCCCACCTCCACGGCGATGCCGGCGATCAGGAAGGTGCGGATCCCGCAGTCACGCAGGGCGATGTCGAGGAACGTCCCGGTGAACGCGGACATGGTGATCTTGTCGCAGATCGCTTCGCTGGGCCGGGGGGTGAGTTCGCTGACAATCTGGAACTGCGGGCTGTCCCGGGGAAACGGGGCCACCACCTGCCCGGCGCTGTCGCGGTGCTGCCATGCCATGGCGGCGCGCAGCGCGCCCACGCCGGCCACCTCGATTGGTAGCGACAGGTGGCGGGTGAAGAAGATTCTCACTCCAGCGCGACGGGCTACATCGAGAACCTCGCCGACCCGGGCGGCGATCCGCGGCCCATCGGGAAGCTGGCTGACGATCCCGGCCTGCATGCGCTGCCGGCCGAAAATATCGGAGGATTACTGCGTTCAGCCGGGCGCGGTCCGGTCATAGGGGGCCGGCCACGTCGGAACCCGCCCAGCGCCCTAGCCGGGCAGGCCGCCGACGGCTGCTCGTTAGCTGAGGGCGGGCTGGTGGTGGATCCGGCCTTGGGTGTCGGTCAGGGCCTGGCCGGTGCCGCCCCAGCGGAGCTGGATCAGCTCGGCCGCGATCGAGACCGCCGTCTCCTCCGGCGTCCGCGCC
>JBAPYC010000328.1:0-5158 GCA_049284535.1 Streptosporangiaceae bacterium | reverse complement strand
GCCGGAAGCGGCGGCTGTGCCGGTGACCGGGGCAGAGCCAGTGACCGGGGCAGAGCCGGTGACCGGGGCAGAGCCGGTGACCGGGGCAGAGCCAGTGACCGGCGCGGAGCCTGCCTCGGGCGGGCGCGGGCGGTCCGGGCGATTCCGCCCCGCGCGGCTGGCGCAGGTCACCGGCGCGTTCGGCAAGGCGGGCGCCGGGGCGGTCCTGACCATGTGGGCGCTGGTGATCGTGCTCCTGGGGGCGGCCCCGATGGCGATGGCCCAGACCAGCCGCAGCGCCGACCCGATCATCGCCCAGGCGGTCGACGGGAACGCCGCCCCGCTGGATTTCACGGCGCCCGCCTTCCAGCTGACGAACCAGTACGGCCGGCCAGCCAGCCTGGCCGGGCTGCGCGGCAAGGTGGTGCTGCTCACCTTCCTCGATCCGGTCTGCACCAGCGACTGCCCGCTCATCGCCCAGGAGTTCCGCGAGGCCGACCAGATGCTCGGCGCTACGGCCCAGGACGTCGAACTCGTCGCGATCGTGGCCAACCCGATCTACCGTTCCGTCGCCTACACGCGGGCCTTTGACCAGGAGGAGCTCCTCACCGGGCTGCCGAACTGGCTCTACCTGACCGGCACCCTGGGCCAGCTGCGGCAGGCCTGGAAGAACTACGCCGTCGCGGCCGACATCCTGCCGGCCGGCGGGATGATCGCCCACAGCGACGTCGCCTTCGTCATTGACGCGAGCGGGCACACCCGGTCCGAGCTGAACTTCGACCCCGGGCCGGGGACGTCCAGCACCGAATCATCGTTCGCCGCCGAGCTGACCAGCGCGGCCGAACAGGTGTCGAAGCCGTCATGAACGCAACCCGGCGCCGGGCCGCTCCCGCCATGCGCTGCGCGGGCGGGGCCGTGGTCATCGCGGCTTGCGTGCTGGCTGCGGGCTGCGCCAGTAGCCCGGCGAGCGCACCGCCCGCGACGGCCGTTCCGGCGGGGCCGCCGCCACTGGCCACGGCTTCCACCGGCATTACAGGGGCCGGGCGGGCGATCGTGGAGATGGGCGGCTCGGCCGCCCAGGAGGACAACTTCTGGGAGCTGTTCGTGCGGCCGGCGGGAAACGCGACCTGGCGGCTGGCCACCCCGGCCGGAGTGGCCGACAACGGCGGCCTCGAGGCCGCAGGCTTCGGAGAGTCGCTGGTAGCCGGGTTCCGCCCGAGTCAGGACCTGACGTTCTCACCGCTCGCGGCCACCAGCGACGATGGGGCCAGCTGGTCTGCGGCCGGGCCGGTCAGCCCGGGCCTGGCCGACGCGCCCGATGCGCTGGCTTCCGGCTCCGGCGGCCAGCTCATCGCGCTGACCAGCGGGGGGACGGCCGAGCTGGGCACGAACACGGGGAAAACGTGGACCCGCCTGGCCAGCGTCCGGGCGATAATGGCCACCCCGGCCGGACACGACTGCGGGCTGACCAGCCTCACCGCGGCCACCTTTGCCGGGTCGCAGGTTCCGATGCTGGCCGGCAGCTGCAGCCGGCCGGGAATCGCGGGCATCTTCGCCGACCACGGCGGGAGCTGGCAGGCGGCGGGGCCGGCCGTGCCCCGGTCACTGGCCGGGCAGGACATCGGCGTGCTCCGGCTCGCCGCGACCGGCAACGGTGTCGTGGCGCTGCTGCAGGCCGGGTCCGGCGCGACGGCCAGCCTGATCGCCGCCTGGCCGGACACGGGCGGGTGGACCCTGTCGGCGCCACTGCGCATCGGGGCGAGCGGCCTCCGCTCCACCTCGTCCGGGCCGGGGCAAGCGGTGGCCGTCCTCCTGGCCGGAGGCCACGGCGAGACCCTGTCCGGACCGGGATCCTCGTGGCGCGCGCTGCCCCGGCTGCCCGCCTCGGCGGCCGCGCTGGCTCTTGGGCCCGGTGGCCGGGTGGACGCGCTCACGGCGCACGCCGGCACGTTCGCCGACTGGCGGCTCGAGGCCGGCGCGAGCTGGCGCCTGGCCCAGACGATGCACGTCACCATTCCCTATGGTTCATCAAGCTAGGCTGCCATGAGCTATCTGACCGCGCACTGGTCCTTCGACCCCTTCCTCATCGTCGCGCTCGTGCTGGTTATCTGGCACGAGATCGGCCTCGCCCGGCTGGCCCGGCGGTCCCGCCCGCAGCGGACCCGGGAGCGCAGGCGGCGGTCGTTCTGGTTCTACGGCGGCCTGGTCGTATTGCTGCTCGCGGTCGAGTCTCCGGTCGACTACTGGGCCGACAGCTACTTCTTCGTGCACATGATCCAGCACCTGCTGCTGATGTTCGCAGCCCCGACCCTGATCGTGGCCGGAGCACCGTGGCAGCCGCTGCTCGACGCGCTGCCTGGCCACGCTGGCCGGAGCGCGACCGCCGGGGTGCTGCGCGGCGGCTGGTCAAGGCCGCTGCGCGCCGTCGCCGGCTGGCTGCTGCGGCCGTGGGTCTCGGTGACCGCGTTCAACGTGGTGATGCTGGCCTGGCATGTTCCCGTGCTGTTTGACCTGGCGGAGAATAACCAGGTGGTGCACATCTGGCTGATGCACCTCAGCTTCCTGGCGGTGGGCGTGCTCTTCTGGCTGCAGTTCATCCCCTCTCCCCCGTTCCGGATGCGGATGCCGCCGGTCTCGCAGGCACTGGCGCTGGTGGCGACGAACGTGATCATGTGGATCCTGGCCATGTCGATGGGCCTGCTGACTCAGGCCTCCTGGTACCCGGTCTATGACCACATCGCCGGGGTCACGCTCCCGCCGCTGGCCGATCAGCAGATCGGGGCCGGGATTCTCTGGGTCTGCGGGGATTTCTGGGCCATCCCCTGCCTGATCGTGGTAGCCCGCCGGATCATCAACGCCGACGGCAACGTGAGCTCCGCGGTGGACCGGATTCTGAGCCGCGGCGACGCGGACGCCACGGGCACCGCCCCCGCCGCCACCGGGTGGACGACACGGGGCAGGCACTGATTTTGCCATGTCAGCAAGGAATCTTGCTGCCTGATGCTGCGCGCTGGCCTGGTGGCCAGGTGAACCACACTCCCGACATCGACTTCACCCAGGAATTCTGGGATGAGCGCTACCAGTCGGCGGAGCAGCTCTTCAGCGGGCGGCCTAATTCGCAGCTGGCAGCGCAGACCGCCGGGTGCGGCCGGGATCGCGGCGGCCGCGGGTGAGGAGATAGCCGGGCGGATCAGCTGGCAGCGCGAGGACCTGCGCTCCTGGGCGCCGGAATCCGGTCGGTTCGACCTGGTCACGGCGCACTTCATGTACCTGCCGCCGGCCGAGCTAGGTGACCTGCACCGGCGGCTGGCCGACGCGGTCCGGCCGGGCGGGACGCTGCTGCTGGTCGGGCACCACCCCGACGACCTGCACGCCAATGCCGGCCGGCAGGGGCCGGCGGAGTTGCTCTGGTCCGCACCGGAGCTGGCTGCGTTGCTGGATCCGGCCAGGTGGGAGATCGTGGTCGCGACGGCCGTCGCGCGCCCTGCCACCGACACCGATGGGCATCCGGCCCACGTCCAGGACACCGTGCTGCGCGCCCTCCGGCGAGGTTGATCAGCTCACGAACCACGCACGTATCAGGCGGCACGATGCCTTGGTCTGGCGTCGGCTCCGCCGGGCGCATGGGGGTCGTGCAGGTGCTTAAAGCCCCGCCCGTTCGGCTATCTGGACGCTGTGAATGCTGCGCTCAGTACGTTCGGACGTGCGCAAACCGGGGTTTCATCGCGTTGCGAGCGGCGGTGACGTGGTGCTCGCGGGGTGTGCGGGGCTCGCGGGGTGTGCGGGGCTCGCGGGGTTAGCGGTTTTCTTCTTCGACGTGCACGCCGAGGAAACCCTCGACCTTTTCTTCGCCCTCGTTGATCTGGTTGTCGTACTTGTGGCCCGTGCGCTCATCGGCCTCCTTGGCGGCCTCGTCAAGGCCCTTGTCGGTGAGGTCGGAGTGCTCGCTGGCGAGCTTCTTGGCTTCGTCCATGAAGTCCGGCATGGCTATGGTCCCCCTTGATGAGCAGATCACGTTGGTCTCATTACCATAACGTCAGCTCAGCGAGGACGAAAGGACCTCCGGGTTTCCCCTGCCCAGGAAGAAGATGCCCGGGTAGCCGGCGGTCGCGAAGCCGGCGTTGGGATTGCCGCGCAGCCGGGAGTACTCGATCGTCAGCGTGCCGGTCCTGTCGTTGCTGACGAAGAACAGCGCGCCGCCGCCTTCGCGGGCGCTGTTGCCGCTGATGACCGAGCCGTCGACGGTCACGGTGTAGCCGTCGCCGTCGGTGTAGATGGCGCCGCCGCTGCCACCGCCCGGGGTGCCGGACTTGGCCGGGTTGGCGCCGTTGCCGATGGCCTGGTTGCCGGTGAAGGTGCTGTCCTTGATCACCCAGGACACGCCGATGCTGCTCAGGGCGCCACCGTTGGAGCAGACGCCGCCGGTGAAGGTGCTGCCGGTAACCTCGACGGCGCGGTTCTGGTACTGGCTGAGGGCCCGGATGGCCGCGCCGCCCAGGTCGGGGCCGGTGGAGTCGCAGCGGTTGCCGGTGAAGCGCGAGCCGATGACCGTGAGCTGCCCGCCGCGGTCGAAGATGGCGCCGCCGCCTCCGCCGTCGTAGACCTGGCCGGTGGAGTTGCCGTCGGCGAAGGCGATGTCCTCCACGGTCAGGGCGGGCGTGGCCTGGTCCTGGCAGTGCGAGGTGGTCCAGGTCTGGGCCGGGTCGCAGGTGTCCATGTACAGGATGCGCCGGGCGCCGCCGCCGCTCAGGGTGACCAGGCCGCCGCCGTCCAGGACGACCCGGGCGCTGGTGTTGCGCACCTTGGCCGTGGCCGTCATCGAGATGGTCACCGGGCGGGGCCCGCAGGAGAACGCGATCACGCCGCCTTCGGCGACCGCCTGGACCACGGCCTGCGACGTGCAACTCGACGGGGTGCCGTGACCGACAACATGATCCGCGCGGATCGCGGGGGCCACGGACGCGGCGGAGCTGCGGACGGCCGCGGGGCTGGAGTGATGGGAACGGGGACGGGGCTTGGCTGACCGGGAGGGCGCGGCGGAGGTGGCCGACGGGGGCGGCGTGGTGGCGGCCAGGGTGGCGGTGCTGGTGGGCGGTTGCTGGGCCGGGGCCGAGGCCGCGTGGTCTGGACCGCAGGCGGCCAGGGTGAGGGCCGCGGTGGCGGCGGCGAGCGCGAGGGC
>JBAPYC010000327.1:0-1680 GCA_049284535.1 Streptosporangiaceae bacterium | reverse complement strand
GCGCTGGCCCCACTGCTGGCCCCAATGCTGGCAGCAATGCCCCCGCCGCACCCGCCGCTGACGTCAGCGCCGAGGAACGCACCGGCGCCGATCGCCACGACCGTGACGAGCACCGCGATCACCCAGCCGCGCACGGTGCGGAACTTGGTCCACTCGGCGAGCACCAGGTGCCAGAAGCTTTCCCGCTCCGGAGTCAGCGGGGAGCGGTGCGGCGCCACGGTCTCCGTCGTCATGACGTCGCCCCCGCCCGGTACTCGACGCTCTGGCTGGTTAGTTCCATGTAGGCCTGTTCGAGCGTGGCCCGGTGGGCGGTGACCTCGCTGAAGGGGATCGCGTGGCTGGTGAGAGTAGCCACCACTCGTTCTGGGGAAAGGCAGGAGACATTGAGCACGCCGGAACCGTGGACAGTGACCTCAGCCCCGGCGCTGGTGAGCGCCATCTTCGCCTCGGCCGGTGCCGTCGTGCGCAGCGTGATGCGGTTGCCGGAGGCGGCGGCGATCAGGTCAGCGACGGAGGTGTCGGCGATCACCCGGCCGCGGCCGGCGACGATCAGGTGGCCGGCGCCACCCTCCGTGAGCAGAGCCTGCAGTTCGCTCATCAGGTGGCTGGACACCAGCACCGCGCGGCCCTGCGCCGCCAGCGATCGCAGGAAGCCCTTCATCCAGACGATGCCCTCGGGGTCCATGCCGTTGTATGGCTCGTCGAAGATCAGCACCGCCGGGTCACCCAGCAGCGCGGCGGCGATGCCGAGCCGCTGCCGCATCCCCAGGGAGTACCCGCCGGCCTTGCGCCGGGCGGCGGACCCCAGCCCGGACAGCGCGATCACCGCATCGACCCGGCCGCCCTTGATGCCCTGGGAGTGGGCGAGCCACAGCAGGTGGTTGCGCCCGCTGCGGCTGGGCTGCAACGCGTCCGCGTCCAGCAGCGACCCGACGTGAGTCAGCGGGTTCTTCAGCAAGTGGTACGGGCGGCCGCCGATAGTGGCGGTGCCCGCGTCGGGGGCGTCCAGGCCGACGACGACCCGCATGGTGGTCGACTTGCCGGCGCCGTTCGGCCCGACGAAGCCGGTCACCTGGCCGGGACGGACCGTGAACGTCATCCCGTCCAGCGCCTGCACCGGGCCGAACCGCTTACGCAGCCCGTCAATCTCGATACTCGCGTTCATGGTGACAAGATGCCGCAGTCCACGGGGGCGGCGCGTCGGCCCGCGGGCCCATCTGCACGGTGCCGCAGTCTGCCGGCGGGCGTATGCCCGCGAGCAGACGACCCGGCGTCGCCAGGCGGTTACGATCGCTGCCATGAGCATGACCCGGCAGGCTGGAGGCCTCGATGATCATGTTGCTTATCTTCTGCGCCCTGCTGGCTTCCGCTGTTCTCCTGCGCCGCATGCCACTGATGGCCCTGGCCGTGACGCTGGCCGGGCTGGCGGCCACTAGCCTGGCGCCGAAGACAGAGCTGCCAGCGAGTGGCCTGCAGGTCGTAGTCGCCTGCGCAGCGGGCCTTGAGATCTGCTATATGGCGGCGACACGCACCCGCGCAGTCTCGGTAACCGGGGTGGCCATAGCCAGCGTCGGCCTGCCGATTCTGATCCTGGAACTGCCGTCTCCGAACCCTCCGCTCCCCCCGAACGGCAGCTCAGGGCTGCCCGTACCCCTCGTCACGATCACCGTACCTCTTGTC
>JBAPYC010000326.1:0-5574 GCA_049284535.1 Streptosporangiaceae bacterium | reverse complement strand
GTGCGGTGCTGTCCGGTGCGGTGCTGGCCGGTGCGGTGCTGTCCGGTGCGGTGCTGGCCGGTACGGTGCCTGGCCGGCGGTGCTGGAGGGCGGTGCGCAGCTGGGCCCGGCCACGGTGGATCCGGCTGCGCACGGTCCCCAGCTTGACCCCGAGGGTGGCCGCGATCTCCTCATAGGAGAAGCCCTCGATATCGCAGAGCACGACCGCGGCGCGGTACTCAGGCGGCAGCGCCTTGAGCGCAGCCTGGATGTCGTCGTCCAGGTGAGTGTCGTCGAAGGACTCGGCCGGGGTCGGCTCTGAGCCTGGCAGCCGGTGCGCCATCTCGTCGGCCAGCCCCTCGAACCGGATCCGCTGCTTGCGGCGCGCCGCGTCCAGGAACAAGTTGGTGGTGATGCGGTGCAGCCAGCCCTCGAACGTGCCGGGCGTGTAGCTGGACAGCGACCGGAACACCCGGACGAAGACCTCCTGGGTCAGGTCCTCCGCGTCGTGCGGGTTCCCGGTCAGCCGGTAGGCAAGGCGATAGACCCGGGCGGAGTGGGTGCGGACGATGTCTTCCCACGTAGGAAGATTCCACTGCGTGGTGGGATCGCCGTCATCGCTCTGCTCGGGCTGGGTGACCTGCACAGCCGGGGATGGCCGCCGGCCGGCCTCCTCCAACAATCCGCCCTCCGGGTCACACAGTGCCGTGACTGAAACCATCGTGCCCTGGATTCTTTCGTTACGCCAGTTCGGGTCCGGGGCGGGCTGGGACAGGCAGTCCGGCCCCGCCCCAGGCCTGCTGGGAACCGTCTCGTGCCGCCTGGATAACGGCCAAGGCGCAGGTAGAGTTCCCGCGCTCGCGCGGCTGGCGCTAGGCTGCTGCGCGTGGGGCCACTAGCGTATGGCGCAGAGTACCTGCCCGAAGACGAGCCACTGCTTGCTGCCCGGGCCAGCGCGGCCAACCTGGGCGGGACCGAGCCGGTTCTGCCCGAGGTCGGAGCCGCGCTGCGTTTCCTGGCCTGCGCGGCCGGGGCCCGGACGGCGGTCGAGATCGGCACCGGCTGCGGGACCTCGGGCATCTGGCTGCTCCGCGGCATGCGCCCAGGATCCACGCTCACCAGCGTGGACATCGAACCCGAGTACCAGCGGATGGCGCGGAAGGTGTTCAGCCAGGCGGGCTTCGCCCAGAACCAGGCCCGGCTGATTCTCGGCCGGGCGCTTGACGTGCTCCCCCGGCTGTCCGATGACGCTTACGACCTGGTGTTCTGCGACGCGGACCCGCGAGACTACGCGGACTACCTGACCGCCGCGCTGCGTCTGCTTCGGCCCGGGGGGATCGTCGCCTTCAACAACGCGCTGCTAGCAGTCGCCCCCGACGACGACGCGGACGACGACCTGGACGGCGTCGCGCCGTTCGGGTCTGCTTCGGATGAGGCTGGCGGGATGCTGGACGATGACGCGCCTGACGGCGCGAGCTCCGGCGGTGGGGCGCTCGATCTCGCCAGCCAGGTGCGGGCCGACGGCAGGCTCGTGCCTGTGCTGCTCCCGCTGGGCGATGGCTTGCTCGCCGCGGTCAAGCGGAACGACTAGACGGCGGACAATACGCGGCGGCGCCACGGTCGCCGTCGGCACGATGACGGAGCCGGTGCTGCCCCGAGGGGTGGCCAGGGGTGGCGGAAAGAGCTGGCTTGCCGATTAGGGCCGGAATAGGCTCACCCAACCACGGACTTCAGGGCATCACCAAGCCGGGCCGCCTCGTCAGCAGTTAGCTCAACAACCAGCCGGCCGCCGCCTTCAAGCGGTACCCGCATGACGATGCCTCGACCCTCCTTGGTGACCTCAAGCGGACCGTCGCCCGTCCGCGGCTTCATCGCCGCCATTCTCTATCCCCTTTCCTCTGCAGCTCACCGCGCAGCCGGGTTCGGCATCGGTTTACCAGGTACTGCCCATGCCGCAGCCCCGGTACCCACGATGGAACCGGCCAGCCACAATCGTTTCTATCCGTCGCCCTATTATCCCGTGTTCGGAACCAGAATGGTAATGATCGGCCATCCTGGCCACCCCGAAAGCGCGGCAAACGGCCTTTTCGCCAGGGGTTTTCGCGATTACGCCGGCGCGTCGGGAGCGGCAGGCGGCGATGCGTCCGCGGCATCGCCGGTAACGGCACCGACGGTGATACTTACGTTACCCATGGTGCTGACGGCATCGGTGGTGCGGCCCGCCGCCCGATCGGTCAGGCCCCCCGCCCGATCGGTGAGGGCCGCCGCCTGATTGGTGGTGAGGCCCGCCGCCCGGCGGATGAACTGCTGGGCGGCGCGGATCAGCCGGGAATCCTCTGGGCCGTGACGGCCGCGGAACCCGCAGTCGAAGGCGTGCATGCTGGCGTAGCACAGCACGGCGGCGGCCTCCGGGTCGGCCACGTCGAACGCACCCGCAGCGGTCCCGGCCGCGAACAGCTCCTGGAATACCTGGGTGGCTACCGCGTGCGAGGGCCCGTGCTCGCCGGGGTCACCATCGCTGGCATCGTCGCCGTCGTCGCGGTCGGCCGGATGACCGCGGTGGGCTGGGTGGCCTTGGTGGGCTGGATGGCCGTGGTGGAAGAGCACCTCGTGCAGGTCATGCAGATCGCGGTAGCACTCAAAGCTGGCCTGGACACACGCGTCGAGCTTGCCGGCCCACTCTGCCGGGCCGTCGGCGGCGGCCCGCATGCGCTCGGCAAACTGGCAGGAGAACTGTTCCTGCAAGGCCAGGATGAGGTCCTCCTTGGACCGGAAATACAGGTAGAACAGACCCTTGGATACACCGGCGCGGTGCGTGATGTCGTCGAGCGACGTGGTCGCGATGCCGTTGGCCAGGAACAGCTCACGCCCGGCCGCGAGCAGTTCGGCCCGTCGCTGCTCGCGGGGCTTGGTTCGTGTCATTACCCGGTCTCTTTCCTGCCGGCATGGCCCGTTGCACCGGGCGGCCGCGAGCACGTCCGGTGCTGACACCTCGGTGCTGGCATCTGGTACGTCAGGCGCTGCAGGTATGCTAACTCACTGAATGACCGTCAGTCACTTCTGAGCTTCGTCATGTGCCAGCTCCGCATATGCAAGCTCCGTCATTTCTAGCAAGGGAGTCCGCGTGAGCGAGCCTGCCGGGCCGCGGTCCAGGTTCGCACGGCGGCTGTTCATCGACCTGACGCCGCTGCGGCGCTCCCGCGATTTCCGTTTCCTGGTCGGCGGCGAACTGATCTCGGTGCTGGGAAACCAGCTGACGACGGTGGCGGTGCCGTACCAGGTCTACGAGCTGACCCACTCCTCCCTCGCTGTCGGCCTGGTATCGCTGGCCCAGCTGTTCCCGCTGATAGCCGGGGCGCTGATGGGCGGCTCGGTGGTGGATTCAATGGACAGGCGCCGGGTGCTCATGGCGGCTCAGGTGCTGATGGCCGCGTGCAGCACCGGCCTGGCCATCAACGCCGATCTCGGTCCTTCCCTGTGGCCGCTGTTCGTGCTGCCGGCCCTGACCGCCGGGTTCAGCGGGCTGGACAGCGCGGGACGCAGCGCCATCGTGCCGAACATGGTCCGCCGGTCCGAGGTGTCGACGGCGAATGCCATCTTCCAGTCCCTGTTCCAGCTAGGCCTGGTGGCGGGGCCGGCCCTGGCCGGGCTGCTGCTGGCCGGGGCGGGTGTCCGCTTTGTCTACTGGCTAGACGTGGCCAGCTTCGTGGTGGCCCTGGTCTCGGTGTCCTTCATCTCGCCGCAGCCGCCGACGGGGAACGCCACCCACCGGCCAGGCCTGCGGTCTATTGCCGAGGGACTTGGCTTTATCCGCGGCCGCCAGGCCATCCAGGGCGCTTACCTGATCGACATCAACGCGATGGTGTTCGGCATGCCGCGAGCGCTGTTCCCGGCCCTGGCCACCACGCTGTTCGGGGGCGGGGCCACGACGCTCGGCTTCCTGTACGCCGCCCCCGGCGCGGGTGCGCTGGTCGGCGCCCTCACCACCGGCTGGGTCAGCCGGATCCAGCGCCAGGGCCTGGCGGTCATCGTCGCGGTCATCGTGTGGGGCGCCGCGATCACCGGCTTCGGCCTGGTGAAGTGGCTGCCTGGGGCCCTGATCCTGCTGGCCATCGCAGGCTGGGCCGATGTCATCTCGGCGGTGTTCCGCAGCACGATCATCCAGCTCACCGTGCCCGATGAGCTCCGCGGAAGGCTGTCTGGCCTGCAGACGGCCGTGGTTGCCGGAGGCCCGCGCCTCGGCGACCTGGAGGCCGGGGCGGTGGCGACCGCCTTCAGCGACACCGTGTCCGTGGTGTCTGGCGGCCTGGCCTGCATCGCGGGCGCACTCGTCCTGGCGCGGCTGCTACCGGGCTTCCGCCGTCAGCGGCTGGACCATGCGCGCGCCGATCCGGCGCCGGACTCCGGCCATGGTCCGGGCGCTGATCCCGGGCCCGGCGCTGATCCCGGGCCGGGGGCTGGCGTGGGGCCGGGGACTGGCGTTGAGGCGGACCGCGCACCGGAGTCACGGCAGGAACGGGCGGAAGAGCCGGGCTGAGCGTTCGCGCCGGTCGCGCGGGTTCAGGAGCTCGCGGCTACTGGCATGCGAAAGCCCGGACCGCTTGGGTCCGGGCTTTTCGCAACGTGCGAGTGGAGACGGCGGGAATCGAACCCGCGTCCTCCAGTACCTCACCAGGGCTTCTCCGGGCGCAGCTTGCTGTGTTTTTCTCAGCCCCGGCGATCATGCAAGCAAGACGCCGACAGGCTCAGCCGCTGTTTGATGTCCCACCTAGCCCCGCGACCGGGTCAGGCGGTAAATCCTCCTAGCTGATGCCAGGCACCGGGCCGGAGGAGCTCCCGGGCTGACAACCTCTTAACTCGCCTTAAGCGGCGAGGCTGAGGTCAGTGCGCGTAGTGTTGGCACTTATAGTTTTGCGGTCACGTTATTAACGAGGTCACAACCGCAACCCTCGGCCCGCTTCCCCTGGATCAACCACCGAAGTCGAAACCGATCGTCCCCTTTTGAGTTGTTACGCTGACACCGCCGCGCGGTGCCGGTCTACACGACCGTACACTCACAACATCCGGAAGCCAACTCGCATTCCCTTACCGCTCGCAACGGCCGGGAAGCACGCGATGGCCCGGTGCATCCGCCCGGAGAAAGCCGATGGTACATCGCTGCGGCTAGAGGGGGTCTTCTGGCCCTGCTCTCGGGGTAACGGCCGTTCCCGCCACCCACCGGGGAGCGGCCAGTCCATCCGATTACAAGATCATCGGCCGCCCGGTCGCCCGGCCCGGGGCCTCGCTGTACGGGCCACCCGGCAGCGGCCCGCAAGCTCGTCGTTGAGATTAACGTGGACCTCTGAGCCCGGCCCGCAGATGTCATGGGAGGTCGCATGCGTATCAGCCTCGGCGATGTGTCCTTGTGGTTCGACGTGTCCGGGCCGTCGGTCATCCCGCAAGGAGACACGACCGCCGAGCGCCCGGTCGTGGTGGCGGTCCACGGCGGTCCCGGCCTGGATCACATGACGGTGAAGTCGGCCCTGGGGCCGCTGGCCGAGGACTTCCAGGTGGTGTACTTCGACCTGCGGGGCCACGGCCGCAGCGATCACAGCA
>JBAPYC010000325.1:0-2542 GCA_049284535.1 Streptosporangiaceae bacterium | reverse complement strand
CCAGGCGGACGCGCACCAGGTCGCGCTCGGCCCGCAGCCTGGGCGGGACGTGCCCCGGCCGGTAAGAATCCAGCAGGGCGAGCAGCTCACGGGTGGCGGTGGCGTTCCCGAGCTCATCCGCGGCCCGGGCGGCGAGCGCCCATGTCCAGGCGATTTCCGCGTTGGCCAGCCCGAGCGAGGCGGACAGGCCGGCCACAGCGCGGGCATGACGCAAAGCATCCTCCGGCCGGCCGTCAGCCACGGCGGTGAATGCCTCGGCGAGGCCGAGCGTGGCCCGGTCCTGGGGAGCCTCGCTGGAACGCAGGTCACCGAGCCCGGCCAGGATCGTCCTGGCGGTCGCGACGTCGCCGCGCAGAGCCGCCAGGAAACCGTGCTGGCAGGTGAGGTACTCGATGTCCGCGAGCCCGTCCGAATCCACGGCCTGGACGAGTTCAGTCTCGGCGGTATCCCAGTCACCGGCGTCGATCAGCGCTGCCACCAGGTTCACCGTGGCCGCGGCCAGGTGGTCGCGCGCTCCGGCCCGGCGCGCGTAGCCGGCCGCGGTTCGCGCCGTCTCGGCGGCGCCGACCGGATCGGTGAATCCCATGACCGCCGAGAGGTTGAGCAGCGCGCGACCCAGCCGGGGCGTGTCGTCGGCCTGCGTGGCGAGCCGCGCAGCCTCCCGGAGGTAAGCCACCGCTTCGGGCCGGCTCCCGGCGAAGACCAGGTGTACGGCCCGGATGATGAACAGCTCGCAGAGCTGATCGGCGGCCACGTCGAGGGCCTGGCCGAGAAAGAGCGCCTCCGCCGTGAGCCGGCCAGCGTCGGGAGTGCCCGCGAACACCTCCAGCGTCGCGAGCGACTGGATGGCGTTGACGGTATCGGTGTCGGGGTCGGTGCTCAGCACCTGGACCGCGGCGGCCAGCTGTTCCCTGGCCTCGGCGTACCTGCCCCAGCCATACAGGGCTCGCCCGGCCAGGGCCTGGGCCCGGGCGGCGGCGCGGTCCTGGCGTTGCCCGTGATGGTAGTCCCGTGCCTGCCCCGCGTACCGGACAGCGGCGCCGAAGTCCGCAGTGGCGATGGCGGCGGCCGCCGCACGTTCCCACAGGACCCCGGCGTCCGGTTCCTCGCCCGGCTCGCCGGCCATGATCAGCTCGGCTGCCCTGGCATAGCTGGCGGCGGCGCGCGCGGGAGCGCCGGTCCGCTCGGCACGTTCACCCGCCCGGACCAGGGCGGCGATGGCCTGGCCGCGGATGAGACCGGTATCTGGGTCCTCGGGCACGGCGTGCAGCGCATCCAGGTAATGCCGGGCGATGACGTCGGCCACTTCCTCGCCATCCCCGGCGAAAGCGGCCCGCAGGTGCGCGGCCACCTTGAGATGGCGTACCTTGCGGTCCCGGCGGGACAGCGTGTCGTAAGCCACCTGCCGGAGCATGTCCTGGGCGAAGGCGTAGCTGCCCCGCTCCGGCGACAGCGGGTCGGCCGATACGCTCAGCACCTCCCGGCGCTCGAGCTCGGCCAGGGCCGCCCGCACCATGGCCTCGCCGCGTCCCGAGACCGCGACCAGCGCCTCAGCCGGGAACGTGCTGCCCAGTACGGCCGCGTCGGCGACCAGCCAGCGCACCTCAGGATCCAGGGCGTCCAGCCGGGCCGCGAGCAGGGCGTGCAGGCTGTCTGGCACGGCCAGTTCCCCGATGTCGCCCACCAGCCGGTACACGCCCTCGACCGGCTGCACGATGTCCCGGTCGATCAGCGACCGCACCGTCTCCACCGCGAACAGCGGTACGCCCTGGGCGAGCCGGGATACCGCCGAACGGGAAGACGGCGGCATCCCCGGGACGAGGGCGTCGACCAGCCGGTCCATCGAGGCCGGGTCCAGCGGGTCCAGGGTGAGCGTCACCCGGTTCCGGCCGGTGCCGAATCCCGGCCGGACCTGGTCCAGTTCCGGCCGGGCAAAGACGAGCAGGTAGATCGGCAGGCCCCGGCCCCAGTCGATGAGATGGTCCAGGAAGTCCAGCAGCCCGGAGTCTGCGTACTGGGCGTCCTCGATCAGGAGCACCACCGGCTGGGTGGCCGCCAGCCGCTCGAAGAACAGCCGCCAGCCTGCGAACAGCTCATCGCGGGACAACGCCGCACCCGCGGCGTCACCCGGGAAAGGCACGCCCAGAAGCCGGCCCAGCCGGGCGCCGGCATACGCCCGTTCGGCCTCATCAGGCACGAACCGCTCCAGGCCCACTTCCAGCTTGCCCGCCGCTACCTGGGCCGGATCCTCCTCGGCGATACCCAGCCGCTGCCGGACGATCTCGGCCAGCGCCCAGAACGCCACCCCCTCCCCGTAGGACAGGCACCGCCCCCGGTGCCACCACACCTCCGCCGCCAGCCCATCGGCGTACTTCTCGAACTCCCAGCCCAGCCGGGACTTGCCCACCCCGGCCGGCCCCGAGACCAGCACCAGGCGCGGCACCCGCCGGTCCGCCGCCGCGTGGAACAGGTCCCGGATCGTGCGCAGCTCGGCGTCCCGGCCGGTCAGCGGGGCCTCCAGCCCGTCTACCCGCTGCACGCC
>JBAPYC010000324.1:0-4087 GCA_049284535.1 Streptosporangiaceae bacterium | reverse complement strand
CGGCTGGGTGCCGCGGCACGCCGGGACGGCCACAGCCGGGGGGCAGGTGGCCGGGCGGGAGGTGGCCGCGACCGTGCTGGAGACGCACAAGGTGGGGCCGGCCACTGTCCTCACCGACGCGGAGGGGTACACCCTGTACTGGTTCTCCTCCGACACCACGACGGCGTCGAAGTGCACCGGCAGCTGCGCCGTCAGCTGGCCGCCGGTCGGCGGCCCGGCCATCGCCGGGGACGACGTGACCGGCCAGCTGGGCGCGGTCGTGCGGGCGGACGGCTCGCTGCAGGCCACCTACGACGGGCATCCGCTGTACACCGCCAGCAAGGACCTGATTCCCGGCCAGGCCAAGGGGAACCAGGTGCACGACAGCGGCGGGGTCTGGCACGAGGTCATCGTCTCCGGCGCGGCGGCACCCACGGCGGGGCCCACCTCGGGGCCCACCTCGGGGCCCACCTCGGGGCCGCCGTCGACGGCCGGCGACAGCGACGCCTACTAGACCGCTTGCTCCGCTAGGTGACGGAACCCGGCCCCGCAGGCGCGCGGGAAGTTCAGAATGTGTTCATACAAGTTCATGTCGATATGCAGGTCACGGCGCGCGTTACGCGTAACATGGGTAGTGATGGCTGACGTCAGGAGCTGTGAGCAGTGCGGCGCGTTGTTCGCGCCGCGGCGTGAGCACGCGCGGTTCTGCGGGGCCCGGTGCCGGGTGGCGTGGAACCGGCAGCACGCAGGCGAGTCACCGACCACCGGGGACGCCCTGGACTGGACCATCACGGCCATGCGGGAGACCGTCGACCGGCTGCTGCGGGCCCGGGGCTGGGACCAGCCGCACGCCTTCGCGGTGATCAGCGAGGCCGTGTGGTGGGTCACCATGGTCGATGCCACCCTGGTGCGCTATCACCCCGACAGCTACGACAGCGCGCTGGCGGCGCGGGCTCCGGCCGAGCGGCAGGTGATCGAGGAGACGTTCGGCGGGCTGCGCTTCGTTCGCAACCGGATGGGCTACTACCTGGACCACGCGGACTTCATCCAGCCGGCGGACGGGGCGCCGCTGGCCGTCTGGACCTGGCGCTCGCTGCCGGAACCGGCACTGGCCGAACTGCCGCCCCGCGGCCAGGAATGGGAGATGACCCGCTACCGCGAGTACCAGGCTCAGCTGGCCGCCGAGCCGGTCGGTGACACCTTCCGCCGCGCCGACACTTTCCTCCGGCAGGCCTCGGAAGGCTGCCTGAGTCACAGCTAAGTCACGGAGCTGACTGACGGCGCATAAGCCGCACCGGGGCGGGTACTGGGCCGGCCGGAGGTTCCCCATGACGACGGCGTCTGCGCATTCCTTCTCCCGGCTTTCCGCACGGCTGCGGGCCGTGCTCATCCTGGCGGCGACCCTCGCCCTGGCCGCAGGGGCCGCGACCGCGCTGCCAGCGGTGGCGGCCACGGGCGCCGCCAAGGCGGCCACGGCCACAGCCACAAGCGAGCCGTACCAGTGCGTGCCGAACGGGCCGACTGGCGGCCAGACCGTCTACGGCACGTTCGGCGACGCGAGCGTGATCGGCTGGGCGGGCAACAGCCAGGGGGTCGTGGCCTGCCTCGGCGGCAGCTTCTGGGTCGACACCAGCGGCCCGAACGGCGGGCCAGGCAGCGCCAGCACGGCGGCCGTGTCCGGCACCACCTACGGTTACGGCGTCTACGACGACAGCCCGACCACCTGGGTCAACGCCGATGGCTACCTGCCCGCGCTGGTCACCACGTTCCACCGGGACGGTGCCACCGTCGCGATCACCAACTTCGGCGACCAGGTGAGCATCGGCGGCCACAGCTACGTGATCATCTACAGCCGGGTGTCGGTGACCAACCCGACCGGCGCCGCGATCAGCCTCGACCCGGAGCCGTCGGCCGGGCTGATCCCGCTGGGCTCGGCGCCCGTCGCGGTGCCCGCGCACAGCACGGTGAACCACGACTACGCGGTGCCCGCGGACAAGTTCGGCGGCAGCTACGCCTACCCGTCCTCGGCGGCGATCAAGGCCGCGGGCGGCTTCGGCCAGCACTTCGCGCACATGCGGTCGTTCTGGAACTCCCAGCTGGCCGGGATCGCGCAGATCACCGCCCTGCCCGACGCCAGCCTGATCGACGCGTACAAGACCGGCTTCATCTACACCCAGATCATCCGGTCCGGTGCTGAGCTGAAGACCGGGGCCAACGGGTATGACCAGGAATTCAGCCACGACGTCATCGGCATCCTGGCCAATCTGTTCACCCAGGGCTACACCACCGACGCGCACGCGCTGCTGGACCGGGCCCGGCACGTCAGCGGCAATCAGCCCCAGTACCTCGACGGCGTGTGGACCTATCCGTGGGTGTGGGCCATCTACCTGCTCAAGACCGGCGACCTGAGCTTCGTCAAGGCCAACTTCGCCACCGAGGGAGCGGGCGGGAAGACCGAGCCGAGCATCAAGGACACCGCGCACACGATCGCCGCCGACCGCACCGGGCCGGGCGGGATCATGGAAGAGACCAACGACATCGACGCCAACGGCTACTGGACCATCGACAACTACGAGGCGCTGATGGGCCTGTGGTCCTACCGCTGGCTGGCCCAGCAGGTCGGTAACTCCAGCGAGGTGAGCTGGGCCACGTCCCAGTACAACAGCCTGCTGGCCGCGACGAACAAGACGCTGAACGCGACGATCTCGGCCAACCACCTGAACTACCTGCCGTGCTCGATGACCGAGCCGAACACCGCTAACCGCTGCGCCAACGCCGAGGACGCCAACTGGGCGGCCCCGTTCCTGTTCGGCCGCTGGGCCTGGGACGGCTCGCTGTTCGGCGCGCCGCTGAGCGGGCCCGGGATCTCCCTGATCGACGCGACCTACTCCTACGGCTTCGGGCGGCTGGCCGGGAAGCTGCCGGCCAACACGTTCGGCGGCTACCCGACCCAGTACTACAGCACGGCTTATAACGCCGGGTACGGCGAGTGGGGCCTGGCCAGCAACGACTACCGGTCCCAGGGCATCGCCTCCTACCAGTTCATGGTGAGCAACGGCCAGAGCGGGCCGTACTCGTGGTGGGAGAGCCAGCAATTCCCGAACCCGGGCTCGCCGTGGGCCGGTACCCACCCCGAGGCCGGGAACGGCTCGTCGCCGCACGCATGGGGCATCGCCAACGCCAACATGGTGCTGCTCGACTCGCTGGCCGCGCAGCGCTCCGACGGCAGCCTGGTCGTCGGCCGGGGCGTGCCGGACTCCTGGCTGACCGGCGGGAAGACCATCTCGCTGGCGAACTTCCCGACCACGGACGGGAAGCACATCGGGCTGAGCATCAAGGGACACGGCAAGTCGGTGACGCTGACCCTGTCCGGCGATCAGCCGTCCGGTCCGGTGCTGTTCCAGCTGCCGGCGTTCGTGGGCCACATCGCGCACGCCAGCGCGGGCACGGTGGACAACCAGACCGGCACGGTGACCCTGCCCGCCACGGTGCACTCGGTGACGGTGCAGCTGTCGTAGGTCAGCCAGTGTTAGCCAGGGGGGCGAGCCGGGCCAGGACGAGCTCGGCCGCCACCACGAGGATGGCCAGGACGGTCAGCGCCGGGCCGAGGACGGCCAGGCTGGTGACGCCGATGAGCAGCCCGATCAGGGCGGAGATGCCGGCGCCGCCGGCCGCGGCCGCGCCGACCTGCCAGGAGATGACGTCCTGCGCGCGCTGGTCGCCGAGGCGGACCGGGGTCAGCGCGATCAGGGCCGGGAACACCCCGGCCAGCGCGCCGCCGAGGACGACGAAGCCGAGCAGCGTGACCACCACGCCGGGCTGCCACCAGATGACGGCGGCGGCCAGCACGGCGACCCCGCTGCCCCAGCGGATCACCTCACCCGGCCGGACCGGACGCACGGCCAGGCCGATCCGCACTGCGGTCAGCGCCCCCCAGTAGCCGAACGTGGCCAGCCCGGTCGCGCCCGCGGACAGGCCCAGGTAGCCACGGCAGTAGCTCGCCTCCCACTGCCCGGCGCCGACCTCCAGGCCGGTGTAGAGGAAGAACGCGCTCATGCCCGCGATCACCACGCCGCGGTACCGGCGGCGGGACCACTCGGCGGATGGG
>JBAPYC010000323.1:0-7412 GCA_049284535.1 Streptosporangiaceae bacterium | reverse complement strand
ACGCGGCCTGCCCGTATCCGCGATCCTGCCCGTATCCGCGGTCCGCCGGGTGTCCGCGCTCTGAGCCGTATCCTCCGCCCGCGGCCCGGTAGCCGCCGCCCGGGGCGCCTTGCTCCGATCGCGGCGTGTAGCTCGGCCCGGGCCGCTGGCCGCGGGCGCCCGCGCCCGCGGCAGGCTCGTCCGGTTCGTCGTTGTACCAGCCGCGCGGCCAGTCACCGCCGCTCATCTGCGACCCCCATCTGGAACGGCAGCAACCGCGGCGATCGGCCTGGGCCGCACCGCAGAGACGGAACATTCCTCCTCGAGCACGGATCCGAGCCTAATAGCAAAGCCGCCGTTGCCCGTCAACCCCGGGGAAACACGCCTGGCCAGCCCGGCCGTCAGCGCCGAACTTCCAGAAACCTGGAAGCCGTCTCCAGGTTCGTGGCTCGCGAGTTGACGCTGTCCACAGTCAGCGCGTCGATGATGACGTCGTGCCCGAGCGACAGCTGTTCGGCAGCCAGCTATGGCCGCTTCTACCTGATCCACGCCGAGCACCGCGCAGTTATGGAGCCCGCCGCCACCGTGGGCATCAAGCAGGCTCTGGACCTGCCGTTCGGATGAGCTCGATGAGTTCCAGCCCGAGTGACTGGATGCGGTTCAGCGCGCCGTACAGGCCAGCCTGGTCGAGGTCGGCGATGAGGCACGTGTGCACGCCGTTGGATTCGATCTTGAAGTCCTCGAATGCCTGGCGGGTGATTGGGCCCATGCCACCCGTGATGGTGATCTGGTAGCGGTGCTCGCGCACGTCGCCTCCCCCCCGGGACTTTCCCGGTCGGCTGTCGTACTGTACATCCGCGTCTGGCTGCCCCTAAGTGATCGTTGCAAACCTTTGCAGGTCAGCCCGCACGGTGCCGACGGTAGCTATGCCTCCAGAGCAGGACGCTCTCCGTGGTGGCGAGGGCGGCGATGACGAGCCCCGCGGCGGGCACGATCCACCACCAGCCGAGCCAGGTATCCAGGCCCACGCCGACCAGAGCGGTGGCCGCCGCCGCCGCGGCCATCGCGGTCTCCTCGGCATCGGCCAGCATCGGGCGGCTGGCCAGGGCCTGCCCCGTGCGGCGCTTAGCCAGCGCGAGCAGCGGCATGACCAGCAGCGCTGCTCCGGCCACGACCAGGCCCGCCGTCGAGTGCCGGGAATGGTCCCGCTCGGCGAGTTCCCTGATGCTGTCCACCGTGAGGTATGCCGCGCTGGCCAGGAACGCCACGTCGATCAGACGCATGGCCCAGGACTCACGAGCCGCTCCGCCAGTCAGCTGCCAGATGACGATGGCCGCGGCGAGCAATTCGATCACCGACTCAAGCCCGAGCCCGACCAGGTCCACGGAGGACGCCGCGATCCCCGCCGCGATGGCGACCGCGGCCACCACCAGAGTCCACGCGATGCTGATGCCTTGCAGCCAGAGGCCTCGTCGGCGCAGCTGGGTCAGCTCAGCCTCGAGCATCCGGACCCGTCGCACTCGGGCCGGCCACGAAGAAGTATTCGCTTCCCTGGGTGGCCAGCATGCGTTTTATCACCGCACCCCCTAGATGTTGGGCCGGCTCCTAATCCGTAGCCTAGGCCGGTCCGGGAGACGGCATGTCAAGCCTGGCGGGTGATCCCCGCCACCTGACCGGCACCAGAATGCTCTTGCCTGTTTCTCGTTCACCCCAAGCGGGTGATGCCGGCCATGGGTGTCATCGACAACGGTCAGACATGGCATCGCGGCCGGAGGCGGGGAGAAGGAGAAAGCATGTCACTGACGGTAGAAAAACGCTCGCCCCGCTGTTCCGTGATCCGGTTAGCTTCTGAGACCCTCTGAGCATGCGCGTTCGTCGCGATCCCGGCCTGCAGCCAGAGCCTGACCAAGCGGTTCCCGGCTCGGAGCAGCAACTGCTGCGTGGCTGGCGCTCGGTCCTGCTGGCCCCGGTCGGCGACGGCCAGCGCCGTCGGCGCGGCACCGACGGGATGCGCCTGGCCGGCGCGGTCCTGGCCCTGGTGTGCTGCCTGCTCATCATCCATTACGACTCGCGCATCGACCGGGCCATCGCTCAGGTCATCCATCCGCCGCCGTGGAGCATCACCTGGCTGGTGACGGTGGTATACCAGGTCGGCTCGTTCGGTGTCGTGATCGTGCTGGTGGCACTGGCCCTGCTCGCCCGTCGCTGGGAGATCGCGCGGGACATCGGGCTGAGCGCGCTCAGCGCGGCGGCGGTCAGCGGGCTGCTCATATTGTGGCTGGGCAACCGGGGCGGGCGGCCGAACGGGGTCGTGATCGGCGGCTACGATCTGAGCTTCCCCGTGCTGCGGATCGCGCTGTTCCTGGCGGTAGCCACGGCGGCGCTGCCGTATCTGGCCCGGGGCGTGCAGCGCACGGTCGAGATCTTCATCGCCCTGGTGGCCATGGCCTCGGCCGTCGGCGGGCACGGGCTGCCGGTCAGTGTCCTGGGGAGCCTGGCCATCGGCTGGGGGGCGACGGCCGCCGTCCGGCTGGCCTTCGGCTCACCGCTCGGCCTGCCTTCGGCCAGCGACGTGCAGCTGCTGCTGGCCGAACTCGGCATCCGCACGGCCCGCGTGCGCCCAGCGGCACGGCAGGCCTGGGGGGTCGCCAAGTACGAAGCCACCGAGACCACCGAGACCGCCGGGGCCACGGGGGCCACGGGGGCCACGGTGGTCACTGAGACCGTCCCGGCGGATTCGCCCGCCCGCCTCGGCATCGCCGTCTACGGCCGGGACGCGGCCGATGCCAGGCTCCTCACCAAGGCGGGCCGGTTCCTGCTGTACCGGGACTCCGGGCCGAGCCTCATGCTTACCCGGCTGCAGCAGGTCGAGCGCGAGGCCTTCCTCACCTTGCGGTCTGGCCAGGCGGGCGCGGCCGTGCCCGAGCTGGTCGAGGCGGCAACCGCGGGACCCGCCCGGGACGCGCTGGTGGTCTACCGGTTGCCGGCCGGCAGCACCCCGCTGACCGAGACCGATCCGGCCGTCATCGGCGACGCCGCGCTTGATGACATCTACCGCCAGCTGCTGATCCTGCGCCGGGCGCGGATCGCCCACGGCGCGATCAGCGGTGATGCGGTGCTGGTCGAGCCGGCGACGCAGACCGTGGTGCTGGCAGATTTCCGCAACGCCATCGTGAGCGCTTCGCCGGCTCAGCTCGATCGCGACCTGGCCGGTGCCCTGGCGGCCACGGCCCTGGCGGCCGGCGCCGAACGAGCCGCCGGCTCCGCGGCACGGTCCCTGGATCCAGAGGTGCTGAGCGGCGCCCTCCGCTATCTGCACAAGCCGGCCCTCGACCCCGCCCTCGGCCCGGGCCTGCGGAGCCAGCGCGGGCTGCTCGCCGATGTCCGCCAGCGTGCCGCCCAGGCCGCCTCGATCGAGCTGCCTGCGCTGGTAGAGCCCCGCCGGGTGAGCTGGCCGACGCTGATCATGATCATCGGCACGATCATCGGTGGCTGGGCTCTGATCGGCGTGCTCATCGACGTCTCCAGGTCCTTCGACACCGTGATCGGGGCCGATTGGCTCTGGGTCATCATCGCGTTCGTCCTGGCCCAGCTGGCGTACGTGGCCTCTGGTGTCGAAGCCATCGGGAGCGTGGCCGGCCCGCTCCCGCTCGGGCGGGCGGTGGCCGTGGAGGTGGCCAACGCCTTCAGCGCGCTGGCCGGGGGTACCGCGGCGGTCTTCGCCACCCGGGTGCGCTTCTTCCAGCAACAGGGCTATGACGCGTCGGTGGCGCTGAGCTCGGGCGCGATCATGGCCGCCGCCAACTGGACCGCCATCGTGGTGCTGACCGTAGTGTCGTTGCCGTTTGCCTGGGGATCCATCCACCTCGAGGTCACCCCCCAGTCCGGCGGGGATTCCAAGCTGGTGTGGATCATCCTGGCCGTCGTGGTGGCGGTCGCCCTGCTGGCAGGCGTGGCTCTGGCCGTGCCCCGGCTGCGCCGGCTGGCCGCCAGCAAGCTAGTGCCCAAGGCACGCGACATCTGGTCCAACCTCGCCCAGGTAGCCACCTCCCCGCGCAAGCTGGTGCTGCTGGTGAGCGGCACGGTGGCCGGTGAGCTGCTGGTGGCCATGGCCCTGTCGGTCTCGCTGCGGGCGTTCGGTGACCATCTGCGGCTGCCCACCCTGATCGTGGTCATCACGCTGGCCGGGATCATCGGGGGCATCGCGCCCTCGCCCGGTGGCATGGGAGTGGTGGAGGCGGGCCTGATCCTCGGCCTCACCGCGGCCGGCGTCGGCGAGGCCGACGCCACCGCCGCCGTCTTCATCCAGCGCCTGTTCACCTCTTACCTGCCTCCCATCTGGGGCTGGGCCACACTCGTCTGGATGCGCAGGAGGGACTACCTGTGAGTGCAGCGGGCGACCGGCACGAGAACGACGGGCCCCAGCCGTTCGCGTCGGCGTGGCGGCGCGACCGCCTGACCGCGGATGAACGCGCGGCCAGGGGCAAGGCCGCCCGCACCGGGGCGCCACGGTCCAGTCACGGGCAGTGGACGCCCGCACCAGATCGCCCGGACCCGATCGCGCTGCTCGAAGAGCAGGCCGAGAGCCGGGTGCCCTGGCTGGTCCCGATCCGCTACGAGCGGATGCTGGCCTCGCCGTTCACGTTCTACCGGGGTGCCGCGCTGATCATGGCGGCCGACCTGGCCGCCACCCCGGTATCTGGGGTCACGGTGCAACTGTGCGGCGACGCACACCTGTCGAACTTCGGCCTGTTCGGCACGCCCGAGCGACAGCTGATTTTCGACGTCAACGACTTCGATGAGACCCTTCCCGGCCCGTGGGAATGGGACGTCAAGCGCCTCGCGGCCAGCTTCGAGATCATGGGACGGGACCGTGGTTTCGCCCCCTCCGACCGGCGCGGCGTCGTCATGGCCGGGGTAGCCGAATACCGGAACCGGATGCGGCAGGCCGCGAAGATGGGGAGCCTGGAGGCGTGGTACGACCATCTGGAAGCCGGGAAGCTGCTCGAGATCGTCCGCCAGGAGGTCCGGAGCCGGCGAGTCGGCAAGGACGAGGGGCGGGCGGTCCGGGCCATGGTCGCCAAGGCCAGGACCCGCGACAGCGCCCGGGTGCTCGCCAAGCGGGCGGATGAGGTCGACGGCGAACTGCGCATCGTTGCTGATCCGCCGTTCGTCGTCCCGCTCGAGGATCTGGTGGAACCGGGGTCGGAATGGGAGGATCCCGTCCCGCTGATCAAGAAGCTGCTCGGCTCCTACCGGCGCACGCTCGGGCGCCAGCACCACCCGCTCGAGGAGTACCGCTATGTCCACGCGGCCTACAAGATGGTCGGCGTGGGCAGCGTCGGGACCCGCTGTTACATCCTGCTGCTCCTGGGCCGCGACCAGAACGATCCCTTGTTCTTGCAGGTCAAGGAGGCACAACCGTCCGTGCTCGAGCGCTTTCTGGGCCAGAGCGCCTACTCCCATCATGGTGAGCGGGTGGTAGCCGGGCAGCGGCTGATGCAGGGTGCGACCGATATCTTCCTGGGCTGGCAGCGCATCAAAGGAGTCGACGGCGTGACCCGCGATTACTACGTGCGCCAGCTGCACGACTGGAAGGGCAGCCCGGACGTCGACAGCTTTCTCGTGCCGGGGGCCACCATGTACTCGCGCATCTGCGGAGCGACCCTCGCCCGGGCCCACGCCCGCTGGGGGGACCGGATCGCCATCGCCTCCTACCTGGGCAGGGGCGATGTCTTCGACCGGGCCATCGCGGACTTTTCCGCCGCCTACGCCGACCAGAACGAGCGGGACTACGACGCGTTCACCGCAGCCGTCGCGTCCGGACGGCTGGCGTCCGCGGCACCGGCCGGCAGCGGTCCGCGGCCATGAGCCCCCGCTCACTTACTCCGCCGCAGTGGCTCACGCAACCGTACCCAGGCGGTGAAGTCCTCCACCGCGTCGACGACCCGCTCGAAGCGGATGGAGTGAAACAGGTCGAAGCCGTGCTGCGCCCCGGGCAGTTCCGCGTAGACGACTGGACCGGCGGAGCCGCCGCGCATCCGCTCGGCGAACAGCCGGACCGTTTCCACGGCAATCACGGATCGGTGAAAGGACGGCCCTGACCGCGGACGGCGAAGCCGTGGCGGGCCGGCCAGCTTAGGTAGATAAATGCGTCTCGAGACAAGCAGCCGCCCGCGGCCACGCTTAGTGCGTAGCCCGCGGGCGGCGTCCCGGTAACGGCCCGGGCGTCAGGCTCCTCCGCCATTGGCCGAGGGCTTGAGGACGACCTTCTCGCAGTTGTCCTGCTTGTGCTTGAAGATGTCGTACCCGTGCGGTGCCTGCTCCAGGGGCAGGGTGTGGGTGATGATGCGCGTCGGGTCGAGGTCCCCGTTTTCGATGTGCTGGAGCAGCGGCTTCATGTAGCGCTGCACGTGGCACTGGCCGGTGCGCAGGGTGATCGACCGGTTCATCCATGACCCGGACGGGAACTTGTCCGCGAACCCGCCGTACACGCCGATGACCGAGACCGTCCCGCCGCTACGGCAGCTCATGATCGCCTGGCGGAGGGCGTAGGGCCGTTCGCTTTCGGCGCGGGTGGCCTGCTTGGCCCGGTCGTAGGCGTAGACCGGCAGGCTGCCGTGGGTGGCCTCCATGCCGACCGCGTCGATGCACTTGTCTGGTCCCCGTCCGCCAGTCAGCTCGAGGAGCGCGGAGCGCACGTCGACGTCCTCGAAGTTGAGCGGGGTGTACCCGGCCTGCGCGGCCATCTCCAGCCGGTACGCCTCCTTGTCGATGGCGATGACGGTGTCCGCCCCGAGCAGCCGCGCGCTGTCCATGGCGAACTGCCCGACCGGGCCCGCGCCCCACACCGCAACCACGTCACCGGGATCGATGTCGCACATATCGGCGCCCATGTACCCAGTCGGCAAGATGTCGGACAGGAACAGCACCTGCTCGTCGGCGAGGTCGTTCTCGATCTTCAGCGGGCCCACATCCGCGAACGGGACCCGGGCGTACTCGGACTGCCCGCCGGCGAAGCCGCCGGTGAGATGCGAGTAGCCGAAGATGCCGGCGGTCGGGTGGCCGAACATCTTCTCGGCCAGTCCCGCGTTCGGGTTGGTGTTCTCGCAGCAGGAGTACAGCTCGGCGTGGCACGCGGCACACGCACCGCACGCGATCGGGAACGGGACCACGACCCGGTCGCCGACCCGGAGCTTGCCGGAGTCCACGCCGTCGCCGACCTCGACGACCTCACCCATGAATTCGTGGCCCATGATGTCACCCTTTTGCATCGTCGGCACGTAGCCGTCGAGCAGGTGCAGGTCGGACCCGCAGATCGCCGTGGAGGTGATCTTCACGATCGCGTCCCGGCGGTTGAGGATGGATGGGTCCGGGACGTTCTGGACCGCCACGCTGTTGCGGCCCATCCAGCAGTTGGCTCTCATGAGCGG
>JBAPYC010000322.1:0-11062 GCA_049284535.1 Streptosporangiaceae bacterium | reverse complement strand
GGAGAAACCGCCGGCGGAACGTAATGACGGAAAGCTACGACAGGGGAACGCAATGAGCCAGCACGGCACGGCTTTCGGCGCCGCCGGCGATAACGGAGGTGCCGTTGGATACAGCAGCTTCACGGGTAGTCAGGGTCACGCCGGCGACGACGAGTACGTTGTGCGCGACGGCGCGACGGCAGGCGTGAGCCACGCCGGGACGCCGACCGTCTCGTTCGAGAACGTGTCGAAGCATTACGGGCGGCTGCGGGCCGTTGACGGGCTGAACCTCGATTTGCGCTCGGGTGAGACGGTGGCGCTGCTCGGGCCGAACGGTGCGGGCAAGTCCACCTCGCTGGACATGCTGCTCGCGCTGCGCAAGCCCACCACCGGGCAGATCAGGATGTTCGGCTCCGACCCGTACCATGCGGTGAAGTCCGGCCGGGTAGGGGCCATGCTGCAGTCCGGCGGCCTGATGCCCGAGGTGACGGTGCGCGAGCTCGTGACCCTGGTGACCAAGCTGCACCCCAATCCTGAGCCCATCGGGACCACGCTCAAGCGGGCCGGCATCACCGAGTTCGCCGACCAGCGGGTGGACCGCCTGTCCGGCGGCCAGATCCAGCGGGTGCGCTTCGCGCTGGCCATCTGCGGCAAGTCCGAGCTGATCGTGCTGGACGAGCCGACGACGGCCATGGACGTGGAGACCAGGCGGCTGTTCTGGAGCAGCATGAAGGAAGAGGTGGCCGCGGGGCGCACCCTGCTGTTCGCCACCCACTACCTGGAAGAGGCCGATCAGGCCGCGGACCGGATCCTGGTCATCAACCGGGGCCGGCTGCTGGCCGACGGCACCCCCGCCCAGATCAAGGCGCGGGCCGGGGCCAAGCGGATCTCCTTCCGGCTGGAGCGGGTGGACGAGCAGTTCCTGATGCGCCTGCCCGCCCTGGTCAACCTGGAGATCCGGCACGACGTCGTGCAGATCCAGTCCAGTGACGCCGACGCCACCCTGTACGCGGTACTCGACGCGGGCTACCGGCCTACCGAGATCGAGGTGGCCAGCCTCGGGCTGGAGCAGGCCTTCCTGGCCATCACCGCGGAAGACGACGCCACCAACGGCCACGCCAGCAACGGCCAGCCAAATTCCGGGGAGACGAACTGACATGGCAGGCACACTCGCGCTCACCAAGGCCGAACTCTTGCGGCTGGTGCGCAACAAGCGTTACTTCTTCTTCACGCTGGCCTTCCCGGTCGTGCTCTATCTGCTGATCGGGCGGAGCGTGAAGTCGACCGCGTACGAGGTCGCGTTCGGGGCCTACTACATGATCTCGATGGCCACCTTCGGCGCATTCAGTGGCGCGCTCAACGGCAACGCCCAGCGCATCTCGCAGGAGAAGAAGGAAGGCTGGATCCGCCAGCTCCGGCTGACTCCGCTGCCGGCCAACGCCTACGTGATCAGCAAGGTGCTGGTCTCCATGGCCACTACCATCCCCTCCGTCGTGATCGTGCTGCTGCTCGGCCGGTTCTACGGCAACGTGCACCTGGCTGCCTGGGAATGGCCGGTCATCGCCGTGGTGATCTGGTTCGGCTCCACCATCTTCGCCGCGCTGGCCGTGGCGATCGGGTACCGGTTCGCGCCCGAGCAGGTGCAGCCGGTCACCCTGATCGTGTACTTCTTCTTCGCCATCCTGGGCGGCCTGTGGTTCCCGCTCAGCGGCTTCCTGGGCAAGGTGGGCCAGCTTACGCCGACCTATGACGCGGTGAAGATCGGCACCGACGTGATCGGTGGCGGCAGCGTCCCGTGGGGCCTGCCGGTCGGCCTGATCATCTGGCTGGGCATCTTCGCGGCCCTGGCCACCGTGGCGGTGCGCTCCACCGCCGAGACGGTCTGACCGCAGTGAGCGACCCCGGCCAGCCATTCGGGGGCCTGGCCGGGGAAGCCGCGGCGGCCAATCCGCTACAGCGGCGGGGAACCCGCTACAGCGGAACACGTGGCAGCATGGAATCCAGGCCCGGGAGGTGAAGGCGATGACCAGGCCAGCTGAGCAGGTAACGCCCACTGAGCAGGTAACGCGCGCGGAGCAGGCTGTGCCGGCCTCGTCCGGCCCGGCGCTGGCTTCAGCCGGCCTGCTCAGGCAGCCCGTGCTCGGGGAGAATGTGCCCGGCTCCGGCCACCCGAGCCGCTACTTCTTCTCCGCCATCTGGCTCGTTTATCTCATCGAGCCGGTGTCCGCGCTGTTCGGCCACCGGCACGGCGTGCTGTATATCGCGGGCGGGCTGGCCATTACGGTCGCGTTCTGCGTCATCTATGTGCCGCTCACCATGAACGTGGACCGGTGGCCGCGCGAGGCGCAGGCCGGCCTGGTCGCCCTGGCGGGCCTGACGTCGCTGGCCTGCGTGGTCTACGGCCGGAACTGGACGCCACTGTGGATCTACGTGTCCGCCGCGGTCGGCGTGGTCGTTGCGGCCACCCGTACCCCGCGCCAGGCCTCGCTGGGCGTCCTGGCCGTCGGGGTCCTCTACACGTTCTTCTGCTGGCTCTCCCATGATGACCTGGCCGACTTCCTCGTCGTGCTGCTGCCGGTCCTGCTGGTCGGGTGGGCCATGATCGGGTTCCGGATGCAGATAGAGCTCATGCATGAGCTCCGCGAGGCCCGGGGCACCGTGGCCCGGCTGGCGGCCAATGAGGAGCGGCTCCGGCTGGCCCGCGACATGCACGACCTGACCGGCCAGTCGCTGTCGATGATCACGCTGAAATCCGAGCTGGCCGCCAAGCGGCTGGCCAGGCTGCCGGAATCAGCCGAACGCGACTCTGTGCTGACCGAACTCGGTGACATCGGCCGGGTCAGCCGGCAGACCCTGCACGACATCCGGGAGGCGGTCAGCGGCTACCGCCGGCCTACCCTCGCCATCGAGGTCATCACGGCCCGCAACGCGCTCGAGGCGGCGGGCATCGCCGTGGACGATGACGCCGAGCTGACCCTGCGGTCCGGCACCTTCGACCCGGCCGCCGAGGCGGTGCTGGCCTGGTGCCTGCGCGAGGCCGTCACCAACGTGATCCGCCACTCCCGGGCCCGGCACTGCCAGATCCACCTGGCCCAGCGCCACGGCGAGCTGTCGCTCGACATCACCGACGACGGCCAAGGCCTGCCCCCGGCCGGCGAGGCCGGGACGTACGAGGCCTCCAACGGCAGCGGCCTGCGCGGCATGTCCGAGCGGCTGTCCGCCGTCGGCGGCCGGCTGTCCCTGGGCCGCACAAATCCGGCTGGTGCTGGCCCGGCTGGTGCTGGCCCGGCTGGTGCTGGCCCGGCTGGCACCGGCGGCGGCTTCCGGCTGGTGGCGACGGTCCCCGTGACTGACGTCCCGGCCGGTTCCGGCCATAATGACGACGTATGACCGACCCCCCGACCAACGCGACAGCCGGTGCCGCCCCTGACGCCAGGGCCCCGGTCCGGCTGCTGCTGGCCGAGGACCAGGTCATGATCAGGGAAGCGCTGGCCGCGCTGCTGTCCTTCGAGGGCGACATGGAGGTCGTGGCCCAGGTCGGCCGGGGGGACGAGGTCCTGGCCGCGGCCCGGCGCACCAGCCCGGACGTGGCCGTGCTGGACATCGAGATGCCCGGCATGGACGGCCTGACCGCGGCGGCGGAGCTGAAGAAGAGCAACCCGGACACCAAGATCGTGATCTTGACGACGTTCGGCCGCCCGGGCTTCCTGCGCCGGGCGATGGAGTCCGGCGTGTCGGCGTTCCTGGTCAAGGACTCCCCGGCCGACAAGCTGTCGCAGACCATCCGCCGGGTGCTGGCCGGGGAACGGGTCATCGACCCTGACCTGGCCGCGGCCGCGCTGGCCGATGGCCTCAACCCGCTGACCCCGCGCGAGCGGGACGTGCTCGAGGCCTCCGCGGACGGCGGGACGATCGCCGAGATCGCCGCCCAGCTCTTCCTGTCCGAGGGCACGGTGCGCAATTACCTGTCCGCCTGCATCCAGAAAACCGGGGCCAGGAACCGCGCCGAGGCACTCCGGATTGCTTCCGAACGAGGCTGGCTGTAACGCCTAGGATGAAGTGCGTGACTTCATCTGGATACCTGCGCTACCCGCACGTTCACGGGGATTTGCTCGTCTTCGCATCCGAGGACGACATCTGGCTCTCCACCGCCGCAGGTGGCCGGGCCTGGCGGCTATCGGCCGACAGCGCCCCAGTGAGCTACCCGCGCTTTTCCCGCGATGGCGCCAGGATCGCCTGGACCAGCTCGCGAGATGGCGCCCCCGAGGTGTACACCACCGACCCGGACGGGAACGCCGCCTCCCGGCTCACCTACTGGGGTGATACGAAGACCCGGGTGACCGGCTGGACCCGGGCGGGGGAGGTGCTGGCCGTCTCCGCCACCGGCGAATCCGGGAACCACCGGAGCTGGGCCTACGCGGTCCCGCTGCAGGACGCGCCGCCCCGGCGGCTGCCGTTCGGCCCGGTCACCGACCTGGCCCTGGAGGAGGGCGCCACCGCGCTGCTGACCGGCCGGATGAACACCGAGCCGGCCCACTGGAAGCGCTACCGCGGCGGTACCCGGGGCAAGCTGTGGACCGCGAGCGCCGAGGACCCCCTATTCAGCCGGGTACTGGCCGATCTGGACGGCCAGCTGGCCGCGCCCATGCTGATCGGCGGGCGGCTGTTCTTCCGGTCCGACCACGAGGGCACCGGGAACATCTACTCCTGCGCGCTGGACGGCTCCGGCCTGCGGCGGCACACCGACCACGACGGCATGTACGTGCGGAACCCGTCCACCGACGGGCACCGGATCGTGTACCACGTGGCCGGGGACATCTGGATGCTGGACGGCCCGGACGCGCCCGAGCCGCACAAGGTCGACATCACCCTCGGCTCCCCGGCCGCCGCCCGCGCGCCGCGGCTGATCTCGGCCGCCGATCACTTGGGTGACCTGGACTGCGACCGGACCGGGCAGGCCAGCGTGGTCGAGGTGCGCGGCACCGTGCACTGGCTCACGCACAAGGACGGCCCGGCCCGCGCCCTGCACGTCGATCCCGGCGCGCGCGCCCGTCACCCGCGGGTGCTGGGGGAAACTGAGCGGGTCGTGTGGGTGACCGACGCGGCCGGCCCGGACGCGCTCGAAATAGCCGTCGTGAACGGGGAAACCCCGCCCGTTCGGATCGGCGAAGGCCTCGTCGGCCACGTCGTCCACCTGGCCGCTTCCCCGGACGGGGCTACGGTGGCGGCCGCCGCCAATGACGGCAGGCTGCTCCTGGTCGACGTGGCCTCCGGCGAGGTCACCGAGGTGGCCGCGACCGATGACGGCAGCATCAGCGGGCTGTCCTGGTCACCGGATTCGGCCTGGCTCGCCTGGTCCCAGCCCGGCCCCCAGCCGCTGAGCCGGATCCGCGTCGTCCGCCGCGCCGACCGCGAGATCATCGACGTGACCGACGGGCGGTTCGCCGACGCCAGCCCGGTGTTCACTCCCGACGGCCTCTACCTCGCGTTCATCTCCCGGCGCAGCTTTGACCCGGTGTATGACGAGCAGACCTTCGACATGTCGTTCCCCTACGCCAGCCGTCCCTATCTGGTGCCGCTGGCCGCCACGACGCCGTCCCCGTTCGGGCCGCTGCCCAGTGGCCGCCCGCTCGGGACCGACCCGGACAGCAAGGACAAGGACAAGGACAATACCGCCGAACGGCCTGCGATCACCGTCGACTCCGAAGGCCTGGCCGGCCGCGTGGTGGGCGTCCCGGTGATCGAAGCTCGGTATTCCTTGCTGCGTGCGGTCAAGGGCGGGCTGGCCTGGCTGCGTGACCCCGTGGCCGGCGTGCTCGGCGAGGGCAGCGCGTCCCCGGACGACGAGGCGCCGCGGCCGGTCCTGGAGCGGTTCGACCTGCGCAAGCGTGAGGTCAGCGAGCTGGTGGACGGGCTGGACTGGTACGACGTCAGCGGCGACGGCACCCGGATCGTGGTCAAGGACCACGACGAGCTGCGCGTGCTGCCGTCCGAGGGCAAGGACGACCAGGGCTCGGGCGAGTCGGTGACCGTCGACCTGGCCCGGGCCCGGTTCCTGGCGGACCCGGCCGCGCTGTGGCGGCATGCCTATACCGAGGCCGGGCGCCTCATGCGGCGCGAATTCTGGACCCCGGACATGTCCGGCGTGGACTGGGACCAGATCCTGGCCAGCTACCGTCCGCTGCTGGATCGCGTCCGCGGCGCGGACGACTTCACCGACCTGCTGTGGGAGGTCGTGGCCGAGCTGGGCACGTCCCACTCCTACGTCCTCAAGGCGGGTGAGGACTTCTTCGGCGGCGACCCTGGTGCGGGCGCCATCGGCCAGCTCGGCGCGGACATCTCCCGGGACGGTTCCGGCCGCTGGGTCGTGGACCGGGTGCTGCCCGGCGAGTCCTCTGACCCGCGGGCCCGGTCGCCGCTGGAGGCGCCCGGCGTGGTGGTCCGGCCCGGCGATCAGATCGTGGCCGTGGACGGGCGGCCGGTCGACCCCCTCTGGGGTCCCCGGCCGCTGCTGGCCGGGACGGTGGGCAAGCCGGTTGAGCTGGAGGTGCGGCCGTCCGGCGGCGGCGAGCACCGCAGGGTCGCGGTCGTGCCGCTGAAGGACGAGCGGCGGCTGCGCTACCAGGAGTGGGTCGCCAGCCGGCGCCGCCTGGTGCGCGAGCTCGGCGACGGACGGCTCGGCTACCTGCATATCCCGAACATGGTCGGCGAGGGCTGGGCTGACTTCCACCGTGACCTGCGCACCGAGGTCCGGATGGACGCCCTGGTCATGGACGTGCGTGCCAACGGCGGCGGCCACATCTCCCAGCTGGTAGTGGAGAAGCTGGCCCGCCGGATCCTCGGCTGGGATGTGGGCCGCTGGTACCGTCCGGTCCCGTACCCCGAGGACGCCCGGCGCGGGCCCATCGTCACCGTCGCCGACGAGTTCGCCGGCTCGGACGGCGACATCGTCACGGCCGCGATCAAGCTGCTCGGGCTGGGCCCGGTGGTCGGCACCCGGACCTGGGGCGGCGTTATCGGCATCGAGGGCATCCCCGGGCACGAGCTGGTCGACGGCACGCACATGACCGTGCCGACGTTCGCCTTCTGGTTCAGCGAATACGGCTGGAGCGTGGAGAACTACGGCGTCGACCCGGACGTGGAGGTGCTGATCAGCCCGGATGACTGGGCCGCCGACCGGGACCCGCAGCTGGAGACGGCGGTGCGGTTCGCGCTCGAGGCGCTGGAGAAACAGCCGCCGTCGGTGCCGCCGGACGTCTCGACCGGCCCGGTCAAGGCCCGGCCCCCGCTGCCGCCCCGCGGGCAGGGGGAGGAGCGCTGATGGCCTTCGGGTACCTGCGTTACCCGCACATCCACGGCGACCTGCTCACCTTCGTAGCGGGCGACGACGTCTGGCTCGCCCCGGCCGCGGGCGGCCGGGCCTGGCGGCTGTCCGCGGACGACACCCGGGCCAGCTATCCGCGCTTTTCCCGGGACGGGTCGCGGATCGCCTGGGCCAGCGGCCGCGACGGCAACCCCGAGGTGTACGCGGCCGGCCCCGAGGGCAGCGACGCGGTCCGCCTCACCTACTGGGGTGACCCGGTGACCCGGGTTACCGGGTGGACCGCGGCGGGCGAGGTGCTGGCCATCACCGCGGCACACCAGCCGTCGCAGAAGTACCGGCGGGCCTACGCGGTGCCCGGCGAAGGCGCCACCCCGCCCCGGCTGCTGTCGTTCGGCTCGGTCAATGACCTGGCCATCGAGGAGTCCGGGACCGCCCTGCTTACGGGCAGCGTGGCCGGCGAGCCCGCGTTCTGGAAGCGGTACCGCGGCGGCCGGGCGGGCAAGCTGTGGACCGCCTCGCCGTCCGGCCCGCGGTTCACCCAGGTGCTGGCCGGCCTGGGCGGCCAGCTGGGCAGCCCGATGCTGATTGGCGGGCGGCTGTTCTTCCTGTCCGACCACGAGGACACCGGGAACATCTACTCCTGCGCGCTGGACGGCAGCGACGTGCGGCGGCACACCGACCACGACGGCATGTACGTGCGGAACCCGTCCACCGACGGGCACCGGATCGTCTACCACGTGGCCGGGGACATCTGGATGCTGGACGGCCCGGACGCCCCGGAACCGCACCGGATCGACATCACGCTCGGCTCCCCGGCCGCGGGTCGCGCGCCGCGGCTGATCTCGGCCGCCGATCACCTGGGCGCGCTGGACTGTGACCGGACGGGGCAGGCTAGCGTGATCGAGATCCGCGGCACGGTGCACTGGCTCACGCACAAGGACGGCCCGGCCCGCGCGCTGCATGCCGATCCCGGCGCCCGGGCCCGGCTGCCGCGGGTGCTGGGCGACAGCGGCCAGGTGGTCTGGGTGACCGACGCGGCCGGGGCGGATGCGCTGGAGATTGTCCCAGTGAACGGCCCAGCTGACGATGGGTCCGGCCCGGGCCTGCTCGCCGGGGGACAGCTCGGCTTCGTCACCAGCCTGGCCGCTGCCCCGGACGGCCGCCGGGTGGCCGCCACCGCCCAGGACGGCCGGCTGCTGCTCATCGACGTAGCCTCCGGCCAGGTCACCGAGGTAGCCCGGTCAGCCGACGGGGCCATCGAGGCGCCGGCCTGGTCGCCGGACTCGGCCTGGCTGGCCTGGTCCGAGCCGGTGAACCGGCCGCTGGCCCGGATCCGGCTGATCCGGGTGGCGGACGGCGAGGTCGTCGAGGTGAGCGACGGGCGGTTCGCCGACACCAGCCCGGTGTTCACTGCCGACGGCCTCTACCTGGCCTTCTTGTCCCAGCGCTCGTTCGACCCGGTCTACGACGCACAGACCTTCGACCTGTCGTTCCCGCTGGGCAGCAGGCCTTACCTGGTGCCGCTGGCGGCGGCTACCCCGTCGCCGTTCGGCCCGGTGGAAGGCGGGCGGCCGCTGGGTGGCGACTCTGCCGACGAGCCCACCGACGAGGTCACGGTGACCGTGGACCCGGACGGCCTGGGCAAGCGGGTCGTGGCGATCCCGGCCGAGGAGGCGCGCTACCGCTACCTGCGCCCGGTCCGCGGTGGCCTGGTCTGGCTGCGGACACCGCTGGCGGGCGTGCTGGGCGAGGGCGGCGCGGGCCTGGACGACGACCGGCCGCGTGCCGCCTTGCAGCGATTTGACCTGCGCAAGCGTGAGGTCAAGGAGCTGGCCGGGGCGGTGGACTGGTACCGGGTCAGCGGCGATGGCACCCGGCTGGTGATCCGCGACCACGACGAGCTGCGGGTGATCCCGTCCGCGCGCAAGAACGGGGACGCGGCCGATACCGTCACCGTGGATCTGTCGCGGGCCCGGTTCGAAGCCGACCCGGCCGCGCTGTGGCAGCACGCCTTCGGCGAGGCCGGCCGGTTCATGCGCCGCGACTTCTGGGTCCCGGACATGTCCGGCGTCGACTGGGACGGCGTGCTCGAGGAGTACCGGCCGCTGGTGGACCGGATGCGCGGCGCCGGCGACTTCGCCGACCTGCTCTGGGACGTGCTCGGCGAGCTTGGCACCTCGCACGCCTACGTGTTCGAGGCCAGCAGCGGAAAGCGCGAGTACACCCCGGTGGGCCTGCTCGGCGCCGACCTGTCCCGCGACGCGGACGGCCGCTGGGTGGTGGACCGGGTGCTGCCCGGTGAGTCGTCCGACCCGCGGGCCCGGTCCCCGCTGACCGCGCCGGGTGTCGTGGTGGCCCCGGGCGACGAGGTGGTCGCAGTGGACGGCCGGCCGGTCGACCCCCAGCGCGGGCCGTGGCCGCTGCTGGCCGGCACGGCGGGCAAGCCGGTAGAGCTCACCGTGCGGACCCCGGGCGGCGAGCCGCGGCGCGTGGTTATCGTCCCGCTGCGGCACGACCGGCGGCTGCGCTACCAGGACTGGGTGGCCGCCCGGCGCCAGGTCGTGCGCGAGCTCAGCAACGGGCGGCTGGGTTACCTGCACATCCCGGACATGATGGGGGAGGGCTGGGCCCACTTCCACCGTGACATGCACGGCGAGATGTCCCGCGACGGGCTCATCTTCGACGTGCGCGGGAACAGCGGCGGGCACATTTCCGAGCTGGTCGTGGAGAAGCTGGCCCGCCGGGTGATCGCCTGGGGGATAGGCCGCTGGCTGCGGCCGGAGACCTACCCGCAGGAAGCCCGGCGCGGCCCGCTGGTCACCGTGGCCGACGAGTTCGCCGGGTCCGACGGCGACATCGTCACCGCTGCCATCAAGCTGCTCGGCCTGGGCCCGGTCGTCGGTACCCGCACCTGGGGCGGCGTCATCGGCATCGAGGGGCATCAGGGTCTGATCGACGGATCCGCGATCTCTGTGCCCAGATATGCGTTTTTCTTCGACGAGTACGGCTGGGGCGTGGAGAATTACGGGGTGGACCCCGACGTCGAGGTGCTGAACACCCCGGACGACCTGGCCGCAGGCCGCGACCCACAGCTGGAGACCGCCGTGCAGCTCGCCCTGGAGGCGCTGGACAAGCAACCTGCCCGCACGCCGCCGGACATGACCACCGGCCCGGTTAAGGCCCGCCGCCCACTGCCGCCCCGGACCTGACGTCGATGACCGACGATCACGCTCGCCTGCGAGCGCGCCGCATCCGCGCGCTCACGATCATGTTCACGGTCGCCGCCGTCGTGGTCGCCGCCGACGCGATCTCCAAGGCGCTGGTGCTCGGGCGGCTGCGTGAGCACCAGCCCGTGCAGCTGCTGCACGGGCTGATCACGCTGGATCTCACCTTCAACGCGGGGGCCGCCTTCGGCGTCGGCACGTCCTACACGGCGGTGATTGCCCTGATCGTCTGCGGCGTCATCGTCTATATCATCCGTACCGCCCGGCGGCTGCGCAGCCTGGCCTGGACCATCGGCCTGGGGCTGCTGCTGGGCGGGGCCGTGGGCAACCTCGGCGACCGCCTGTTCCGGGCACCCGGCCCGCTGCGCGGCCAGGTCGTGGACTGGATCAACCTGCCGCACTTCCCGTGGACGTTCAACCTGGCCGACGCGTCGATCACCTGCGCGGCCGTGATCATCGCCATCCTGGCGATACGCGGCGTCCGGATCGACGGCACCACGCCCGCGTCCGCGCCCGCCGCCGAGCGCACCGCCGC
>JBAPYC010000321.1:0-4850 GCA_049284535.1 Streptosporangiaceae bacterium | reverse complement strand
GCCGTCCGTACCGAAGACGGAACGGGCCAGGCCGTCGCCCTAATCGAACAGGCCCTTCGCGGTACCCGGCTGGAGGTGAACGCATGATCGAGCTGCCGCTGCCGACGCAGGTCGAGCGCCAGCTGGTGGGGACGTCCCGCCGCGAAGTGCTCATGCTGCGGGGGCTGCCGCGGCCCGAGGACGACAACGGGACCGATGTGGTCATGGTCAGCGGGTTCTTCGGCACCAAGGAAGACTTCCGCGAGCTGCTATCGCTGCTGGCCAGGGCCGGCTACCGCGGCTGGGCCTATGACTACCTCGGCCAGCTCGGCCCGGTCGAGGCGGACATCGAGTACTCCATCGCGTACATGGCCGGGGATCTGCTGGCCGTGCTCCGCGCGGTCGGCGCCGGACGGCCGGCCCACCTGGTCGGGCACTGCCTGGGCGGGTTCGTGGCCCGGGCGGCCGCGGTCCGCGAGCCCGCCCTGGCCCGCAGCCTCACGCTGATGGCCTGCGGCCCGAGCATGCGCGATCGCAAGCACAAGGCCATGCTCAGCGGCCTGGCCCAGCTGCACACGAACGGTGGCGCCATCGCCCTGTGGCCGCTGGTGAAGGCGCTGCTGGCCGAGGACGACACGGTCATGCGCGAGTTCTGGCACGCCAAGCTGTCCGCCATGAACCCGCTCTGGGTGACCGGCACGGCCGAATCCATGGGCGACGAGCAGGACCGCAGCGCCGAGCTGACCGCGGCCGGGATCCCGTCGCTGGTCGTGCACGGCAAGCGGGACCGCCGCCTGTGGTCGGCCGATGCCTACGGCGAGATGGCCCAGCGCCTCGGCGCCGAGCGCGTGGTGATCGAGCGGGCCTCGCACAGCCCCAACATGGAGCAGCCCGTGGTGCTAGCCGAGACCCTGCTGGAGTTCTGGGGCGCCCGCCGCCGCGACGGGCAGCTCGTGGCGGCGGCTCTATGAGCATGCCCGGCGCGGGCCGGGCCACCGAGGCGGAAGCGCTGCGGATCTTCCTGCAGCTGATCCGGCCGCGGCCGCTGGCCGATCCGTATCCGCTGTACGCCCGGCTGCGTGACCTGGCGCCGATGCTGCGCGTCCGCTTCCCCGGGGTGCCGAATGGTTACCTCGTGAGCACCTACGCCAACTGCTCCCGGCTGCTGCGCGACCCGGCGTTCGGGCCGCCCACCCACGAACAGCTCGACGTGATGCGGCCGGACTGGCGGGATAACGCGTTCACCCGCTGCCTGTACCGCTCCATGGTGTTCCTGGCCGGCCCGGAGCACCGGCAGCGCCGCCACGTCGCGTCGCGGTTCTTCACCCCACGCCAGGTCGAGCAGTACCGGGACGAGCTCGGCGAGATCGCCGGGCAAGTGGTTGACGGGCTGGCCGCGCATCGCGGCGGCCCGGTGGACCTTATGGAGCACCTGGCACTGCCGTTCGCATCCCTGTCGCTCGGCCGCCTGCTGGCCATCGATGACGATGAGGCGATCCGGCTCGGGCGGCTGGCCCGCCAGGCCGGCGCGGTCTTCGAGCAGTTCGCCACGGCCGCCCAGCACCAGCTGGTGGTGGAAAGCGGGGAGGAACTGGTCGCCCGGCTGGCCGCGATCGTGGCCAGCCAGCGAGCCGGCGGCCAGGCCAGCCTGCTGGCCCGGCTGGCCGCAAGCCAGGCCGGAGGCGACGAGCAGGAGCAGCTCGGCGCGGCCGTGCTGCTGTTCGGGGCCGGCTTCGATTCGCCCGCGAGCATGGCCGGACTGGGCACCAGGCTGCTGCTCACCCATCCCGGGCAGGCCCGGCTGGTCGCGGAGCAGCCCGGCACGGCCGCCGGGGCGGTGGCCGAGATCCTGCGCTACGAGCCGCCCGTGCAGTTCGTGGTGCGAACCGCGCTCGCTCCCGCCGAGCTGGGCGGCACCGAGGTCCCGGCGGGCAGCATGGTCATCGGCCTGGTCGCGGCGGCCAACCGGGATCCGGCCCGGGTGAAGGAGCCAGAGGTTTTCGACGTGACCCGGGAGCCAGGTGCCAACCTGAGCTTCGGCGCCGGACCGCACTTCTGCCTGGGCGCAGCGCTGGCCCGGATGCAGGGCGAGGTGCTGTTCCCCCGGCTGCTGCGCCGGTTCCCCGGCCTGCGCCTGGCGGGCCCGCCGGTCTACCGCTCACCCGGGTCGACGCTGCGCGGCCTGGAGTCGCTGCCCCTCTACCTGGAGGCCTGATCCACCTGGAGGCCTGATCCACCTGGAGGCCTGATCACCTAACCGGTCCGCAGGCCGCATAATGGGCCATCGGACCCAGCGCGATCGGCCGGGCCCCGGCGCGATCGGCGGGAGGCGCGGCATGAGCGGTGACGTGATCGTCACTGTCACACTCAATGCCGCCCTGCATGTCTCTTACACGGCCGATGAGCTCGCCACCCGGGGGATCAACCCGGTCTCCCGGCCGGGCTACCAGGCCGGCGGCCGCGGCGTGACGGTAGCCCGGGTCCTGCGCTCGTTCGGCCACGACGTGCTCGCCGCCGGGCTGGCGGGCGGCGCCTCCGGCGAGCTGATCCGGGATGACCTGGCCCGGTCGGGTGTGCCGACGGCTTTCACGCTGATCCGCGGTGAGTCGCGGCGGTTCTTCCGGTTCGCCAGCCCGGAGCCGTCCGGGCCGCAGATCCGGTTCGGCGAGCCGGGCCCGTACATCACCACCGAGGAGCTGGGCCGGTTCGCCGCCGACTACCGCGCGCTGCTGAGCGGCGCGGCGGCGGTGGTGCTCTGCGGCAGCCTGCCCGACGGCCTGCCCGCCGACACCTATGGATCGCTGGTGACCTACGCGGCCGAGGCGGGCGTACCGGTGATCCTGGACGTGGGCGGCGAGGAGCTCAAGCACGCCGTCGGCCACGGTCCTCACCTGGTGGTGGCGCAGACCGACTCCGCCGATCCCGGGCTGGGCCCGGCCCTGATCCGGCTCGGGGCCGGCGCCGCCGCGGTCGCGGCGGGGGACCTGGTCCGGGTGGCCACCGCCAGCGAGGAATGGACAGCACGGCTGGCCCCGGGCACCCAAGCCCTCGCTACGAATGCGCCCGGCACCCAAGCTGGCGGCATCCCCCTTTCCAGCACGCCGACCCCGGGCACCCCGGTCCGCAGCACCCTGGCCCGTGGCGCGCTGGTGGCGGGCCTGGTCCCCGGGCAGCTGCTCGGCTGGTCCTGGCCGGACCGGCTCCGGCACGCGCTGGCCCTGGCGGCCGGAGCATGGGCCCACGTGCCCGGGGAATCCGGCGGCCGTGATCACGTCGACCTCGACACCTATGAGCAGCTGCTCGAGGCGGTACAGGTCGAGCCCGCAGAGACCCCGTGACGTGCATCGCCACAACACTCTGAGCTGTTAATACTCCATAGAGTCACATGTTGATCACTACCTGTGTGCTAGGGTCTGAACTCAGCTCGATACAGCGCCGAAGAATCCGGCACCGTCAGTTTCCAGACCCAAGGCTGGAATGGAGCGATCGTTTTACATGTGGCGATTTACCTGAGCACAACCCGCCTGCCCAGCAGGCTGCCGCCGGCCGCCGGCGTCGCGAGATGACCTGAGTCGTCAGATTATCCCGCAACGGCCATATCGGGGGCGCAGGCCGGCGTGTTCATGACTGGCTAGCCGCACGATCGCCTAGCCATCCTCATCACCTGGATCACTTTTTCCTTATCCGCACTCGAATTGGAGTACTTCGTGTACAACTGGCGACTCTTGCTCGGGGGTGCCGCGTCGGCGGGCATCCTGACCGTCGGCCTGGCCGCGCCCGCGCTTGCGCAGTCGGTCGCGCGTGCCGACCTGACTCCGGCCTCGCTGAGCGGGGTTACCCAGGGCCTCGGCGTGACGAGCGCGGGCAACGTCATCTGCGGCAGCACCAATCTGCCCGGCACGTCCGCCCTGACCGGCGCCATCGGCGCCTCCTGCGCGGGGAGCTCCAGCTCGTCCCAGCAGAGCAGCCCGACGCTCGACTCGGCCACCATCAGCAACCCGGGCGGCCCCAACCTGGCCGGCGGCACCAGCGGCCAGTCCGGCAGCAGCGACGCCTCCAGCCCCCTGTCCGGCCTGTCCGGCCTGACCGGCGCGGTGCCTGGCCTGGACGACGCGGCCAGCGTGGCCCCGGCCGTCTCGCTGCCAACCAGCTCGCTCCCGGTGAGCTCGCTGCCGGTCGGGTCGCTCACCGGCTCCAGCTCCGGCTCCAGCTCCGCGGCCAGCAACACGGTGAAGGCCTCCAGCGCCGCCACCAAGCCGAACTCGGGCTCAGGCCTCGGCGGCGCCAGCAACGACAGCAGCCAGGGCACCCTCGGCTCGGTCACCGGCACGCTGAACAACGTAGGCGCCACCAGCTCGCTGACCAACGGCACCCTGCCGTCGGCGGGTTCGGTCACCGGCGCCCTGTCCGGCGTCAGCGGCCTGGCCAGCGGTCTCGGCGGCTAGCCGACCTTCCGCACCGGCACACCGCCAAGGACCCTGCCCGCCGGGTGGGGTCCTTGGCTTATCCTGCACGGCATGAACGCCTACGATGGCCCGGCCGAGCCCGACGTGGCGAGCCTGTTCGCGCCGGTCGCCGTCGAGGAGACCTTCGCCGGGATACTGATCGAGGCCCGGCAGGTGCTGGGCCAGCTGACGGACCCGGTCGACGCCGAGCTGTGGGGGTCAGACCTGATCGGGGCGCTGGCCTCGTCGGCGGCCGGGCCGTCCTCGCTGACGGGCAAGCTGACCGGCTCGCTCGTCCCGGCGGCCGAGGCCGCCTCCACCCCGGCCGCCCTGGCCCTGCTGCGCGTCCTCGCCGCGGTCGGGTCGCTCACCGGCTCCAGCTCCGGCTCCAGCTCCGCGGCCAGCAACACGGTGAAGGCCTCCAGC
>JBAPYC010000320.1:0-5928 GCA_049284535.1 Streptosporangiaceae bacterium | reverse complement strand
GCGAACGGCGGGTCGGCCACCCCGAAGCCGAAGGTCTGCGCGCCCTGGGCCAGCACCGCGTTCAGCTGGCCCAGCCGGGACACCAGCACCTTCTCCTTCGCGCCGTTGACGCCGTACCTGGCCAGGCAGCCGATGTCCGGGCCGAACGGCGAGTAGTACTCGTTGATCAGCACGGCCGGATGTCCCGGCAGCGCGTCCAGGTCGCCGAGAAGCTGGTAGTAGCTGCGGGTGAAGTCACCGATCAGCTTGCTGAAGTAGGCCGAGGACACCTTGTCGTTGCACACCGCGCTGGCCACGCACAGCCGCGTCATGATCGACCACTCGACGTCGTCGGCCCCCACGCTGACGATGATCACCTTGGCGTGCGTGGCCTGTTCCGCCTCGACCAGCTGAGACGGGGCCACCTGCCCGTTGCGGAGCACCTGCACGCCGATCAGGCCGTTCTGCACGGTGGCGCCGCTGCAGGCCAGGTTGAGCACGTTCCAGTTGTTTACCACGGCCAGGTCGTCCGCGTAGGCCTCACTGCTGCGGCCGCAGGCCTTATCCAGCGCACTGGCCCCGGCCGGCCGCGGATTACCCACGGCGGCCGCCGTGGAGTCGCCGATCACCACCGCCTGCACTCCCGCCAGCGGCTTGCCCAGGCTGGGCGGGGGCGCCTGCAGCGGGTCGGCGCCGACCAGGTCGTCCAGGGTCTTGACGCTGCGCAGCACCCTGGGCGTGCTGGAGGCGGTGAGCAGGACACCGCCCACGTTCACCGCGACCACCACGACCAGGCCGATGACCACGGTCCTGGCCATCTTGCCGTAGGACTGCCGCCGCACGCCGGCCACCGCGATCAGCGCGATCACGGCGAAGCCGGCCGCGATGAGCGTCTCCCACTCGAAGTAGCGGGTCCAGCCCTGGGCGAGCTGCTGGCTGAGGTTCAGCTCGAGCTCGTGCGGGCTGTCCGAGCGCAGCAGCTGGGCGACCTGGGAGTCGATGGTGATGTGGGTGAGCTTGAGCACCGGCCTTATCGGGCCCTGGAACTGCGGTCTGGTCGCCATCACCTGGCCGAACAGGTCGAGCTCACCCGGCCCGGAGAAGCTGAACGAGGGCGCCGCCGCCCCGACCTGGGCGCTCTGCCCGGCAGCGGACACCGTCTGCAAGGGCGCGACCTGCAGCGCGAGCCAGATCGAGCCCGCGACCACGACAGCGAAGGTGAGGAGATAAAAGGCAGCAGTCCTGGTCAGACGCAGGAAGGAAGGAATCTCACGCTCCTGTGAACGGTAGGGCCTCGCCTACTCACGCTACCCGCCGTCCGCCGGTTGGCAACCCGCTGCAGGTCCGGGATATGACCCGCTAATATCGCGTGCTTGCGCTCCAGGTAGGTCAGGGCGACCCAGCCAACCGGCACCGGCAGCCAGAACGTGACCAGCCGGAACAGCAGCACGGCGCTGACCGCGACCGCGCCGGGTATGCCTGCCGTGGTCAGCCCGGCGGTCAGCGCGGCCTCCACCCCGCCGATGCCGCCCGGCGTGGGCAAGATGGAGCCGATGGCGCTGCCGGTCAGGTAGACCACGGCGATGCTGGCGATCGGCACCGTCCGGCCGAAGGCGGCCACGCAGGTGGCCAGGCACAAAATGTAGGACAGGGTCAGCAGCAGCGCGCCGCCGATACCCTGGGCCAGCTTGCGCGGCTGCTGGGCCACCTGCAGCAGCTGCGGCAGGACCTGGCCGAGCGTGGGCGAGACCCGGGCGCGCAGCAGCCGCCGGCCCGCGGGCACCGCGAACACGCTCAGGGCGGCCAGGACCACGCCAGCCAGCACGAAGTAGGCCCACTGGGGTGGATGGATGGGCTCCTCGGCCGACGAGCCCGCGATGGCGGCGAAGATCACCAGCAGCAGGATGTGCAGGACGAACGCCACGACCTGGTTGACACCGACGCTGGCCGCCGCGACCGCCGCCGGGATCTTCCGGCGCTGCAGGTAGCGGATGTTCAGCGTGGCGCCCCCGACCGCGGCCGGGGTAACCAGGGTGACAAACGACCCGGCCACCTGGGCGAGCAGGGTCTGGACGAAGCTCAGCGGCGCGGCCACGAACCCGGACAGCGAGAGGGTGGCGCCGATGTAGGTGCTGGCGGACAGGGCCAGCGCCGCGATGCTCCAGTGCCAGTTTGCCGTGCGCAGCACGCTGGTCAGGCTGCCCCGCTCCAGCTCGCCGGCCAGCAGGTAGGCGGCCACCACGCTGGCCACCAGGGTCAGCACGGTGCGCAGCCGGATCCGCTCGAGCCGGACCGGGGTGACCGCGCCACCGGGCACCGCCGCGAGCAGCAGCCTGCGCAGGGCGGGCAGGACGTCCCGGCGGTGGCGCAGCCCGTGCCGCGTCGAGCGGGCCAGGGCGACCGGCTGCAGCAGCGGGACCACGGCCACCAGCTCACCCGCGCCCGCTTTCTCCAGCGCCAGGGCCGCGGCCCGGTCCGGGCCGACGTACAGGGCCAGCTCGGCCAGCAGCTGGGCGATGTCCAGGCGGATCTGCAGGTCGGTGGCGGCCACGTCGCCGTCACCGGGGTCGAGCAGCATGACCTGGCTGTCGTCGGTGAGCAAGATGCGGTCCGCGGTCAGCCCGCGGTGGGTGACGCGCTTGGCGTGCAGCTCATTCACCGCGTCCCAGATCTGGCGGAGCTCGGCGTCACTGCAGCCGGGGCTCCGCTTGGCCAGCGTGGTCCCGTCGTGATGGTCGTAAGCGAGCACTGTGGCTTCCGTGCCGACCCGGATCAGGGCGCACAGCCGCGGCGTGGGCGCGCCCGCATCCTCAGACGCGTAGGACAGCAGGGCCCGCCGCTCGACCTTGTGAGCCACCGACAGCGGGGTGTTGCGCGACACCTGGCCGAGCAGCCGGACCGAGCGGTAGATGCGGTAGACCGTGCCGGCCGCCTCCTGGTCCTGGTCGTACACCACCACGTCGAGCTGGGCGCCGTCGCGGGCGGTCACCGCGTAGAGCCGGGATCCGCCCAGCTCGCCGTCCTCGCCCCGCACCCGGCGGATCGTCGTGGCCGGCAGGCCGGTTGCGGCCAGCGCGGATGCGATCTGGGCGCCGCCGGGGCGCTCGGAGATGGAGCCGGCGACATACCGGACCGCGAGGCCGATGGCCCGGCCGGCCAGCAGCGTGATCAGCAACGTCAGCACGGTGGCGAAGTAGGCGCCCACGTGCACGACGCAGTACACCCCGACGGCAATCCACAGCGAGTTCCGCCAGGCGGGCCGCCCGACCAGGCCGACCATGGTGGCGTAGGCGACCAGCCCGGCCAGGTAGGGGTCGAGCGCGGCGACGTGGCTGGTGCCCGGGCGGGACATGATGATCGCGTCGTAGAGCCGGGTCGCGACACCGTGGCGCAGGATCTCGTTGATGACCGCCGTCACCACCCCGGCCAGGAGGCCGGTGGCCACGGCCTCGGCCAGCCGCTGCACCTGGCGCCGGATGAGCAGCTGGACGGCCAGGGCCACCGGCAGGATGAGCAGGGCGAACAGCGCCAGCGGCGGGGCCACCGCGACCAGCACGTGCGGCAGGTGGTGCGCCGCGGCCTTGATGTCGGTCTCGACCCCGGCGGAGGTGGCACTGGCGGCGAGGCCCGCCACGGACAGCAGCACGATCCCGATGCAGGACGTCGTGCAGCGCAGCAAGTCGACCGGCTTGCGGATGCGGCGCTCGAGCTGGTCCTCGACCTGGACCTCGCCCGGCTGCGTTGACGTCACGCAACGATGGTTTCACCTGCATGGCTGATCGCATAACCGCAGGGGCGCCCGCGATGATGCTGAATAGTCTATTAAATAGGTCGTAATACTTTATTTTAGGCGCCAGAAATGCGAACCTGGACCGGCAGTCGCCTGCACAGCTGACTGGAGGCCTGCATGACCCTGGACACCGCGTCCGTCGACCTGGCCGAGACGATCCCGGCCACCGTACCGGTCATCACCTCGGGCGCGGAGGCCGTCAGAACGGCTCATGGGTTCGCGGCGGCCATCGCGGACAGGGCGGCCGAACGCGACCGGGCCGGTACCGTGCCCCGGCAGGAGCTCGCGGCGTTCGACGCCAGCGGGCTGCTCGCCATCACCGTGCCGCGCAGATACCAGGGGGCCGACGTGCCGGCCACCGTGCTGGCCGAGGTGATCCGCACCATCGCCGCGGTCGACCCGGCCATCGCGCGGATCCCGCAGACACACTTCCTGATGGTGGACGTGCTGTCGGTGCTCGGCACGCCGGAACAGCGACGCCGCCTGTTCGCCGAGGTCCTGGCCGGCCGACGGCTCGGCAACGGGATGGCCGAGCGCGGCGGCCAGCATGCGCAGGACCTGAAGACGCGGCTGACACACGGCCCGTCCGGCCTGCGGCTGAACGGGCGCAAGTACTACTGCACCGGCGCGATCACGTCCCGCTGGCTGGGCATCACCGCGCTCGACGACGACGACCGCCTGGTCATGGTGTTCGTCGAGCGGGAAGCCGCCGGGGTGCAGCTGGACGAGGACTGGAACGTGATGGGCCAGCGCGCCACCGTGAGCGGCGGCGCCGCCTTTTCCGACGTCGCCGTCGACCCCGGGCTGGTGGTCCCTTACCAGGGCGCCTTCGAGGGCCCGCAGCAGTTCGGCGCGCGGGCCCAGCTGATCCACGCGGCCATTGAGGTCGGGATCGCGGGCGGCGCGCTGCGCGACGCCGGGAACTTTGTCCGGGCCAAGGCCCGCCCGTTCTTCGAGGCCGCCCGGGCGGGCTGGGGCGATACCGCCAGCCAGGACCCGCACACGATTCACCGTTTCGGCCAGCTGGCAGTCAAGGTGCAGGCGGCCGAGGCGCTGCTCGCATCGGCGGCCGCAGTCATGGACGAGGTCACCCGGACCCCGCGCAACGCTGCCGCGGCGGCACGCGGGTCCCTGGCGATCGCCCAGGCCAAGGCGTTCGGCAGCGAGGTCGCGGCCGAGGTGGCCAGCGACATGTTCTCGCTCAGCGGCGCCAGCGCCACCGACGAGAAGTACGACCTGAGCCGTCACTGGCGCAACGCCCGCACCCACGCGAGCCACGACCCGGTTTCGTGGAAGTACCACCACATCGGCAACTACCTGCTCAACGACACCCTGCCGCCCAACCACGGCCAGATCTGAGTCATGACCCGGCGGTCCGAGCAGATGTTCCCGAGCGAGATGCCCGGGAATGGGATGCCCGGGGGTGGGGTTTCCGCAAATATGGTGCGAGCGGACATGGTGAGCACGGACATGGTGAGCACGGATGAGTTCCGGGACGCGATGGGACACTTCGCGACCGGGGTCACGGTGGTTACGTCGGTCGACGAAGACGGCCAGCCGGTAGGCACCACGGCCAACGCCGTCACCTCGCTGTCGCTGGACCCGCCGCTGGTCCTGGTCTGCTTCGACCTCGGCAGCCAGACCCTGCAGGCCATCCGCGGCCACGGCGCGTTCGTGGTCAACGTGCTCGCGGCGCCGCAGCAGGACCTGTCCACGAACTTTGCCCAGCGCGGCCTGGCCGCGGCCTGGGACGGAGTCCAGCACCGGCGCGGCCCGACCGGCAGCCCCCGGCTGGAAGACGTGCTCGCCATCCTGGAGTGCACGGTGGAGCACTCGCTGCCCGGCGGCGACCACGAGATCATTGTCGGCCGTGTCCGGCACGCGGAGACAAGCGCCAACCCGAACGGGCCGCTGGTGTTCTTCCGCGGCAACTACGCCGCCCTGACCGACCGGGACCTGCCCGCCTGCGGCTAGCAGCCGCGGCCGCGTGCGCCATGAGGCGGTGCGCTAGGCGGCGGCGCGCTATGAGGCGGCGGCGCGGTGGATCAGGGGGACGGCGGCTTCCGCCCACTTGGCCACGGCCGCGTCCAGGTTGGCGAGCTCGGGCTCGGTGACGTACAGGCCGCGGGCCGGGACGGTCGCGCCCAGCTCGACCAGGA
>JBAPYC010000319.1:0-1543 GCA_049284535.1 Streptosporangiaceae bacterium | reverse complement strand
CCTCATGCCTATCACGACCGAAAACTCGGGGGGCACGACTGCGATCCGGCCGTTCACGATCCCCGAAGTCCCCGAGGCGAAACTCGTGGCACTGCGGGAGCGCATCGCGGCTACCCGCTGGCCCTCCAGGGAGCTCGTCGCGGACCGGTCGCAGGGCGTGCAGCTGGCGACGATCCAGGAACTTGCGCGCTATTGGGCGACGGATTACAACTGGCGCACGTGCGAGGCCAAGCTAAACGCGCTGCCGCAGTTCAAGATAGAGATCGACGGGGTGGACATCCACTTCATCCACGTGAAGTCACCGCATTCCAACGCTCTGCCGTTGATCATCACGCACGGATGGCCCGGCTCGGTGATGGAGTTGCTGGGGGTCATCGGCCCGCTCACCGACCCGGCCGCGCACGGCGGCTCGGCCGGGGACGCGTTCGACCTGGTGCTGCCGTCGCTGCCCGGCTTCGGCTTCTCCGCCGAGCCGGCCGAGACCGGCTGGGACCCCGGCCGCATCGCGCGTGCCTGGGCCGAGCTGATGCACCGCCTGGGCTATACCCGCTACGTCGCCCAGGGCGGCGACCTGGGCGCCTTCGTCTGCGACGAGATGGCCCGCCAGGCACCGGCGGGGCTGCTTGGCATCCACCTCAACTTGCTCAAGGCGGCGCTGGTCGGCCCTGCGCCAGCGGAACCCACCGAGGCCGAACGTGCCGCGCTGGCCGCGATCGCCGTCATGCAGACCAGCGGCTACGGCTACTTCCTCGAGCAGGCCACTCGGCCGCAGACGATCGGCTACGCCCTGCTGGATGCACCCGTGGCCCTGGCGGCCTGGATGCTCGACCACGATACCGACGCCTACTACAAGATCTCCCGTGCCTTCCTCGACGAGCAGCCCTCGGGCCATCTCACCCGGGACAGCATCCTCGACAACATCACGCTGTACTGGCTGACCGGCACCGGGGCCTCGGCCGCCCGGGAGTACTGGGAGAACGGGCAAGCCGCAGCCCGTGCCGCAGGGCAGGCTCCGCCGCCGGTCCAGGTCCCGGTCGGCTTCACCGTCTTCCCCGGCGAGATCTTCCGCGCCCCGCGCAACTGGGTCCAGAAGGCCTACCCCACCCTCACCTACTTCCACGAGGTTGACAAGGGCGGCCACTTCGCCGCCTGGGAAGAACCCGGACTGTTCGCGACCGAAATCCGGGCAGCATTCAGGCCATCGCGCTAACAACAGCCCGCCACCAGCCACCGACAATCCGCGGGCGACCTAACCTCATCCTTCGCCAGCACAACCGCCGTGCGCGGGGCACGGCTGTGGTTCACGAAAGGAATCGCTCATGTCCATCGAGGGCAAGGCGCCCGCCGACACAGGCACGCCGGCATATGTCACCCGCTTCGACGGCGTCCGCGTCCCGGCCGCCGACTACCATCCGGTCTGGCTGGACAGCCTGGCCGGCGACGTCACCATAGAGGGCTCGGCGATGAACGGCGTCGTGCAGGGCGCCGAGGCCGTCCGTGCCATCGTGACCTGCATCCGCGCGCTCTATGACTCCCAGGAGTT
>JBAPYC010000318.1:0-2923 GCA_049284535.1 Streptosporangiaceae bacterium | reverse complement strand
GGCCGGGGGTGAGGACTGCCCGCCGCGCGCGCAGGAACTCGCCGAGCGCGGGGCCGGCGCCGCGGCCGGACGCATGGGTGACCCCGGCGGGGTCAAGGAAAACACCGTCGGCGTGGCTAAGCTCACTGACCATGGCCGACTCCGCAACGTTCTGTGACGCCAGTCATTGGTATGCAGAACTCCCATCACTGTAAGGTCCCAACTTTCCGGGGAGCGTAAACCTGGCGGGTGGGCTGGCTGGCGGTACTGCCGCGGGCTGTGCGGAACTGTCGGTTTTCGATGCGGTCAGGAAACCGCGGTCATCGATCAAGGAGGGAAATTATGCCGTCTGATCGGCCGGTATGGGAGGCGGTGACGGCGCGCACCACGCGCAGGGGTGACTTCTGGGTGCCGGGCGACCGGGTGACGATCGATGGCAAGAGCTATCAGCGGGGCCCGATGTACGTCGCGTGGGAAGCGCCGGCGGTGGTGACGGGGTCGTATCCGGTCGTGCTGGTGCACGGCGGGGCGGTTCAGGGCACCGAGTGGCTGGACACGCCGGACGGGCGCCCGGGATGGGCGCAGCGGTTGGTGGACGCGGGTTACGCGGTGTTCGTGGTGGACCGCCCGACGCAGGGCAGGGCACCGTTGCACCCGGACGTCGATGGCGCCATCGGGCCGGCCTTCTCCTATGAGGAGGCGCGCACGGTCTTCTTCCCCGACGCCGCCAGGGGAAAGCACACCCAGTGGCCGATCGAGGCCGGTGACGAGCGGGCCCTGGACGCTTTCGTCGCCGCCTACGGCCCGCTGCCAGCCGATATCGAGCAGTGGCAGCGCACGGATGCCGCCCGGCTCGCGGACCTGCTGGACAAGATCGGTCCGGCGATTGTCTTCACTCACTCGGCGTCCGGCTCGGACGGCTGGCTGCTGGCCGACGCCCGGCCCGGCCTGGTCGCCGCGATCGTGACCGTTGAGCCGATGGGGCCGCCATTCGGCACCACGCCAGGCATCGGGACGCTGTCGTGGGGACTGACCGCCGCGCCGATCACCTATGGTCCGCCGCGGGCCACGGCCGAGGAGGCGCGGGCCGCGGGGCCGTCGGCGCTGCGGATCCCGGCGCTACGTGATCTGCCGGTCGCCGTGGTCGCCGGCCAGACGTCGCCGCAGTCGGCGTACGCGCCCGACATGGCCCGGTTCCTGAGCGCCGCCGGCGCCGCCGTTGACCTCATTAACCTGCCGGAACTCGGCATCTTGGGCAACGGGCACGGGCTGATCTACGAGAAGAACTCCGATGAGGCCCTGCAGCCGGTGCTGCGGTGGCTGGCGGCACTTCCGGGCCAGGCGGCGGGGCGGCAGCGTACCCCCGCCGGCGGCGTGGACGGTGGGGCGGCCGGGCAGTGACCGGGCCGGCCCGCGAGCTCACTCCGGCGGACCATCGGCTCGTGGTGACGCTGACGATCAACGGGACGCCGTACCGGGTGCCCGTTGATGCTGGCACGACGCTGCTCGACCTGCTGCGCGACGGCCTGGGCCTGACCGGAACGAAGAAAGGGTGCGGGCTCGGGCACTGCGGCGCGTGCACGGTGCTCGTCGACGGCCAGCGGGTCAATTCGTGCCTGTTGCTCGCGGTCATGCAGGAGGGACGGGCGGTTCAGACGGTCGAGGGGCTGGCGGACCCGGCCGGAATGCTCGACCCGGTGCAGGCTGCTTTCATCGCGCGTGACGCGCTGCAATGCGGCTATTGCACGCCAGGGCAGATCATGAGCGCACACGGCTGCCTGGCCGAGGGACATGGCGGGTCCGACGGCGAGGTTCGAGAGTGGATGAGCGGCAACCTCTGCCGCTGCGGCGCCTATCCCAATATCGTCGCCGCCATCCGCGACGCCGCAGCCGGAAATTCCTGAGGAGCGGACGGCTATGCATTTCACCTACACGCGGGCACCGACCATCGCCGAAGCGGTCCGCAGTGCGGCGCGCCATACCTCTGATCAGCTGCCGGGGACGGCTGATTTCATCGCCGGCGGCACCGATCTGGTCCAGTTGCTGCGCGAGCGCGTCCGCGTCCCGGGAACGCTCGTGGACATCAACGGCATCGACGGCCTGCGCGGCGTATCGGTCGTCGGCGATCGCCTGCGACTGGGCGCGCTTACCACCATGGCCGACGCCGCGGCCGATCCCCGCGTGCGCGAGCATTCCCCGGCCGTCGCCGAAGCCCTCCTCGCAAGCGCGTCGCCGCAGGTCCGCAACCAGGCGACCCTCGGCGGGAACTTGCTGCAGCGCACGCGCTGCGGATATTTCCGCGACGCCGCCGTGCCCTGCAACAAGCGCGCGCCCGGCTCCGGCTGCCCGGCGCTGGACGGGCAGAACCGGATGCACGCGGTGCTCGGCGGTAGCGAGCACTGCATCGCCACCTATGCCGGGGACCTCGCCATAGCGCTGGTCGCGCTCGACGCGGAGGCGGTCGTCGTCGGCCAGGACGGCGCCCGGACGGTCCCGGTCGCCTGGCTGCACCGGCAGCCGGGTGCCACGCCGCATATCGAGACCCGGCTGCGCGATGGTGAGCTGTTGTCTCACATCCATGTTCCGCTCGCCGCAGCCGGTCGGCGTTCGCGCTACCTGAAGGTGCGTGACCGGGCGGCCTTCGAATGGGCGGTGGCCTCAGCCGCGGTCGCCATCGAAACGGACGACGACCGGGTAGTGCTGGACGCCCGCGTCGCGGTCGGGGGAGTCGCGACCACACCCTGGCGGCTGCCCTCGGTCGAGGTGGCCCTGGCGGGCCGCCGCCTTGACGACGGGCTTTGCCGGACCGCGGCGGCCTCCGCCGCCGACGGCGCGGTTACGCACGGCCGTAATGAGTACAAAGCGCTGCTTCTGCCGCGCGTGGTGGCCCGCGCGCTCGCCCAGGCCGGGGGGCTGCGGTGACGGCGCCCGCTGACTCCGCGCC
>JBAPYC010000317.1:0-12074 GCA_049284535.1 Streptosporangiaceae bacterium | reverse complement strand
CACTCCTGGGGACTCGCGCCGTCATGTAGGGCACGGCTTTACTGCCGCAAGTGCGGGCTGGACCGTGAGTTCTGCGAGCATGGCCGGGCGGACAGAGTCCGGAAATGCCGCCGTGAGTGCCAGCAGGCTGCTGATCTCCCCGGCAGGGATAGCTCACTGCGGGGCTGCCATCACAGGGGTGACGATCAGGACTGCAGCAGGTGGGCAGAGCTTGACATGGCGTGCGGCTGGGAGCGTGTGGGGGAGTGGCGGGCAGCTGCCCCCCACTGGCGGGCCGGGCCCGGACCTGACCCGACCGCCACGATGAGGTGCTGCGCGCAGGTGGCCATGGAGCCGCGGCCAGCAGCCCTGCTGGGGCCACGCAGCCGGCGTTCCCGGCATTCCTGGGGATTCTGCCCGTTTTCCTCTGCTGGCCTGGCAGGGTTGGCGGATGGGTGTGATGGATCGGCTGAGCCAGCCGCAGAAGATCGTGGTTGTCATCGCCCTGGGGGTGGCAGGCGGGGCGGCTGGAAGCTACCTCGTCAATCTCGGGAGCCCGGTCAGCGGCTGGTATGCCTACGCGCCGCTTTCTCAGGCGGTTTATCCGCCGCACACGGGGCTGGCTGGATGGCTGCGCTTGATCATCTGGCTGGCGCTGGCCGGCCTGTGGGCGCTGGTGTCCATCCGGGTGCTGCGCCCCTCCCCACAAGAACCCCCAAGCAACTAACTGTCGGCCATGTGGGTGCGGGCTGAGGATGTCGTCCCGGCGATTCTCATCGAGGTAATACCCGGTTATACTGAGGGCATGAAGACGGCGATCTCGGTCCCCGATGACACCTACGAGCAAGCCACTAGGCAAGCGCAGGAGCTGGGCATCAGCAGGTCCGAGTTCTTTACCCGTGCCGCCCGCAGCTACCTGGAGCAGATTACCTCGCGTTCGCTTACTCAGCAGATCGACGAGGCGCTGCGAACCGCCAATGACGACTCCAACGCCGCCGCTACCGCCGCTGGTCGCGGTTACCTGCCGGGCCAGGACGACTGGTGACCGAACGCGCCACTATCTGCTGGGCCGATCTCGGCGAAACGCGCGGCAGTAAGCCCGCCAAGCGATGCCCGGTCCTGGTCATCCAGTCCGACCCCTTCAACGCTAGTCGGCTGAACACCACTATTGCGGCTGTTATCACCTCTAATACGGCTTTGGCCGCCATGCCCGGCAACGTTTTCCTGCCCGCGGCCGTCTCCGGCCTCTCTAAAGACTCAGTCATCAACGTCACCGCTCTCGTCACCCTCGATAAGACCGACCTCGAGGAACCTGTCGGCTACGCGCCTGCATCCCTCATGGACAACGTCGCCCGGGGACTTCGCCGCGTACTCGGACTCTGACCGCGGCGCGTTCGCAGCAGCAAATGAGGGCATTCACGCCGAGCGCGGGCGATGCATAAATACGGTCTGGCCGCCTGCCTGCCTGCCCGGCCGTGGCTGGAATTGCCAGCCGGAATTGTGAAAGTGTGGAGCCTTAATAACCATCGCCGAACGGCCTTATCTGCCGCGCGGGGTGTGGCAGGCTCGCAAGCAGCGCGGTAATCCGCTGCGCTGGCGCCGACAGGAGGAGCGCATGCCCCGGACCGGATTCATCGACCACATCGGCATAGGTGTTTCCGACCTCGCGGCGGCCAAGCGATACTACGACGAGCTCATGCCGATCCTGGGACTCCGGGCCTGGTTCCCGGCGACGGAAGCCGGGGAGTTCAACTACGGCCCTGCTGGCGCTCGCGGTTCTCAGGTCTTCTTCTACCAGGCACTCGAGCCTGCGCCTCACTCACGCCATGGCACCGGCCTGCACCTGTCCGTCATGGTCTCCAGCCGCGCCAGCGTCCGCGAGGCCCACGACTGGGCGGTTACTCACAACGCCGAGGTCGTCCATGAACCCCGCGAGTTTCCCGAGTACGGCGAGCACTACGCCACCTACTTCCTTGATCCCCACGGCTTCATGCTCGAGGTCGTCTGCCACAGCGCCGACGAGGCGTGACGGGCGGCGCACAGGCTCAGGCCGACGCCCCGGCGAGTGTCCCGTAATAGAGGCCGTCGATCGGTCGCTCTCAACCGGGCAGAAGCGGATGTCGAGTCCTCACCGATTGTCCGATGATGCTGGTATGTTCGCCTCGCTGAGCGTCGCTGGACCAGGGTTGGAGGGTACTTGTGGCTGAGGTGGCGCTGCGGCCGATCGACGACGCTGACCTCGATGCCTTGTTCGAACAGATGCGGGATCCCGAGTCGGTCCGGATGGCCGCCTTCACGGCCGAAAATCCTGATGACCGCACCGCGTTCGATGTCCACATGGCGAAGGTCCGGACGTTGCCAGAGGTGACCACCCGTGCGGTCACCGTCGATGGACGGCTCGCCGGCAGCATCGCCAGCTTCGTCGTTGATGGCGATACCGAGGTCACATACTGGATCGACAGGTCCTTCTGGGGGCAAGGCATCGCCGGCCGAGCGCTCGGCCTGCTCCTGGAATCGGTTCACGTGCGGCCCCTGTTCGCCCGCGCCGCGAGTGACAACGTGGGATCGCTCAAGGTGCTGCAGAGGGCGGGATTCGCGATCGTAGGCACGGCGATCTCGTTCGCCAACGCGCGAAACAAGGAGATCGAGGAAACGATCCTGCGCCTCGACGAGCCTGCGAAGTCCGCGCCACACGATGCGTCGGGCGGGGACAGGCAGACTTACTGATCCCGGCATGACGGTGTCGGCTATTGCCGGGCGAACCAGTCCAGGATGAGCCTGGTGACCGCCTGTGGCTGCTCGCGCTGCAGGAAGTGGCTGCTGCCCGGCACGAGTTCGAACCGGTACGGGCCGGCGAAGTACCCGGCCTGGTCTTGCATCACTTCGGCGCGCTTGTCCTCGGCGCCGCACAGGGCCAGGGTCGGGACCACGATCGGCCGGGCCGCTGCCTGCCGTACCTCGGCTAGGTCCGGGTCCGCTTGGGCCGGGTCGAACAATGCCCGGTAGTAGCCGAGTGTCGCCTCCAGCGCGCCCGGTACGGCCAGCATGCGCTTGACCTCGGCTAGGTGCTCGGCATCGGTGAAGCCGGGTGCGGTCCAGTAGTCCCATAGCCAGTCCACGAACGCGAAGTTGTCAGCGCTCAGCGCCCGCTCCGGCAGGTGCGGGAGCTGGAAGAAGAACCAGTGGAAGGACCGGTGAACATGCTCGGCGCGCAGCAAAGACTCCCGGGTCGCGGCGGGATGCGGCACGGCCATCAGCACGGCGCTCCGCACGACCTCAGGAAAGGCGGCGAGCACCTGGTAACCGATAGACGCGCCCCAGTCCTGGCCGACGAGCAAGCACGGATCGCCGCCGCCGAGCACCCGGATCAGCTCGCGGACATCCACCGCCAGCGTGCCGATATCAAAGTAGCCCGACCCCGGGATCTCAGTCGGCGGGTAGCCGCGCAGCCACGGTGCTGCCACGCGGAAGCCAGCCCCAGCCAGAGCGGCCAGCTGGTGGTCCCACGTATGTGGCGTGTCCGGCCAGCCGTGCAGCAACACCACCAGCGGCCCACTGCCTCCCTCAAGGTAAGCGAACCGCAGCCCGTTGGCCGTGACCCGGCCTTCCCGCAGCAAATCAGGCACCAGCCCATTATCGGCCGGCAGTTTCGCCCCGGCATCCCCGGGCACCAGCATGCCCACCTGTGACTCACGGCACCCAAGCCAGCAGATCATGCCGGACCACGACGGCCCGGCAGGCCATCTATATCCTGTGACCGCCGGGTAGCATCCAACAGCTGCCACAGTTCACAGGTAACTCCCGCGAGTATGTGAACACACACCGCGACTGAGAACTGACCCTCACGCGCCCGAAGTCCATCACGGCATGGCCTCTTCTGCTTGTGCGGGCGAACTCGCAACGCCCGCTATTCGCCAATGTAGGGCGTCTCCTGCGGCCTGAGCCGGAGAGAGCTGCGCCGGCGGGTTGAGCAGCGGCTGGCCGGCAGCGAGCGGGGGCGCCGGTCCATCGGTCAGGTCGCGGACCACGGTGATTTAGTTCAGTGCCATGACTTGCCCCCGGTTCCGTCGTGGTGGTTACGCAGATGGCCGGCATTACCGCCAGTCCGGATGTGGCTGCCTGCCCGAGGCCGTTAGCGCGCCCAAAGTGCACCTGCCGGACCGGCCCGAGGTGGTCATCCCGCACGTGCTGCGGCATTTCTGCGCCTCCCAGTTACCTGGGCGGCCTGACGGGAATACTTCTGCCGTGACACCGAGGGGGCATGAACAGTGGCCGGACATGCATCTCCCGCAATGGAGGCCGGTGCGTTTCTGATTCGCCTAGGTAACGCAGACCGGAAGGAGCTGGAGCGCGCGAGCTCGGCTGTCCGGTCAGATGAGCCGGCGTGGAAGGCTGCGGGAGGAAGGGTGGCGAAGATTGTCGCAACCATGGGTCTCGACGAGCAGAAAGCGCAACTCTGCCAGCAAGCAAGGGCGATTGTCCACGGAAAGGAAGCGCAAATCCAACGCGAGGATCTCCAGTACGCCCTCTGGGCAGCTCAGGGCGTGATCGTTGGCCTGCTGGCTGGCCGCAGCGCCAAGAGGACTGATCTGCGCCTGCTTTGCAAGCCATTCGCCCAGTTGCTTCGGGAAACGCCGATTCCAGTGCCTGCGGAGAGCACCTACTGCGAGACGCACCCACGAGTGCCGCTCACATATGGCGGCTGTCATGTGTGCCGCCGCGGCGACGACAAGCGCTACAGCCGGTAGAAGGGCCCGGCAGCTCAGCCGCCCGGGCTGAGCCTCAGTCGTGCGGCATCGTCGGCGTCACGCCCGCGTGACCGAGGCGGCCAATGCGGCTCCGCCGACCCGGGCGCCTCAGCGGGCCGGGGTTCCCTATCCGCGGTCAAGGTGCGGGCATGACCGGGGCATGACCTGGGCATGACCACACAATGATCGCGCCCGCCCGACCGGAACAGCGACGACAACCGTTACCTCAATCCGCACTACCAGCGGCAGATGAGGACGCCTCCCAGGAAGCGTCAAGACCAGGTAGGCGGCCGGAAAATGGTTAATTGCCGTGACCGATCGATGCTTACATCGGGATCTATGCTGTCTCGGGATTCGGGGGGAGCGGTGGTGTCGTCCCGGTTGCCGTGCCGACTGAAAGCGCCTTGGTGTCGAGGCTGGTACCGACCATCTGCTTGAGCATGAAGTCGTGATTGAGGTCCAAGATCGCGCGGGTTTCAGCGGCAACTACTGCGTTGCGGCTGAGAGTGAGCTCATTGTCCTGCTGCTGCTCGCCTGACAAAGACCAGTTGGTTGAGCCCTTGACGGTGTATACCCCGTCCACGATCACGATCTTCAGGTGCGAGATCGCGTTGTGGACCGAACTGGTGCCGATGGCGATGCTGTTACCGAAGGCGTCATTGGACCATTTGGCCAGGATCTGCTTCTCATGCTCCCCGCTCGCCTGGCTCCGGTCCAGGCTCATCTGCACATAGACGTTATTATCGGCGAGCTTGTTCTGGATGATGCTGTTCAGCTCATCATCGTCGTAGCCGAACATATTGACCACGATGGAGTGCTGGGCACTGCCCAGCAGCGCCACCAGGAGTTCGTGAACCTTGTCTCGCGGGGAGAAGAAGGTACGCTGATCGTCGGGATATCCGTCCAGGAAACGGCCCTCGGCCTTGTACTGGGCCAGGTCATCCCAGGTAAATGGTGTGTCGGTCACGCTCCCCCCTCTCTTTCCGTTAATAGTGGCTGCTGGCGCGCACGATGTCCACCCGGTCCGGAGCAGGGAACGTACGGCATCCCAGCGCAAGACCGCTGTGCCGTTATCAGCGGCAGGCGATGAGAACTGGTGGGCTGCTCTTGACCTCCAGACCGCCTTCCCAGGCCAGGTCGGTGAAGCTCATTATGAGCACTCCGACTGCCCGCGTCCCTGAGAATCACCAAGACCCAGACGTGCTCGCCACGGCATGACCGATAGCCGCTTGCCCTGCCAGGTCGGCTAGCCCTTGCCCAGGAATCGAATTATGGCTGCTTCAAGCGCATGCGCTATACGCTGCTGGAAGGCGGTGGAGACCAGCGAGGCCGCATCGGTGGCATTGCGCATATTGCCACACTCAATCAAGACCTTTGGAACAGTTGTGAGGTTGAGGCCTGCGAGATCATTACGGTAGGTGATGCCGTCGACCCCGTAATAGGTGCTAGGCGGTATCCTGGTGTAACGTAGGAACGCCCATCGTACGTCGCGGCCGAAACCTTGCGACGCGGCAATCACCCCGTTGTTCGGCCCATCAGAGACGGGCTCGAGGACCGCGAAGCCCCGGCCAGACGGCGGTCCGCCGTCGGCATGGATATCAATGGCCACATTGGCGTGGCTGTGGTTGAGAATTTGTGCTCGGTGAGTAACGCAGGGCCCGAAGCCGTTGTTGCTGGTTCTCGTCATCACCACTTGCGCGCCGTCACGAAGAAGATCAGCGCGGAGGAACATTGCGACCTGGAAGTTAAACTGAGCCTCGGTATAGCCTTCATCGGTCTGCGTGCCTGTGGTATCGCAGGTTTCACGCTCTCGGCCGTTCCATATAAGCTTATTGATGTAAGAAGGATGGCTGTCATTCGCGCCATTATGACCTGGATCGATGCCGACGATCATTCCTGCCAGTCTCCCTGCCGGCTTATCCGGTGGAATGCTCATCGGCCGTTGCATGGACCCTGAGCCAGCCGCATCGTAGTGGATGCTGCTGCATGCCACCAAAACCAGACTGGAAATGATAGCCGCCACTGTGCCTATTATAGTTCTCTTGCCATATATCATGGCCCTTAGCTCTTTCCGTGCATCGTTGCCGCCGGATCTAGCTATTGCGTGCGAGCTTGTCAATTGAGACTGCCGGCGCCAGGCCAGCGCCTGTCAGCCGACGTCCCTTCTGTGGTCGACGGGCGGAAGGCGCGTTCGGCGGCCGCCCAAACCGGCTATGGCCTTCCCTGCGTCGGCAAGCTATCGCGCATATATGCGGAGCGTCGGGGACTCTCATGACCTGCAAGACGCGGGACATCGGGGGCTAGCCATGCGCATAGTGTAGAACATAAATTCGATATAAGCAAGGCCGCTCACATCCCGCTCAGGCCTGCACCTACAGCAGAGAGCACCAACGCCAGCCGTATGCCGCTTCGCGGCCAGCGGGTCCAGGCCGTGCTCGGCGCACCAGGTGAGGTAGCAGCGAAGGTCGGATTCGGTGTGGTCGCGGGAGGAGCCCTTGAAGCGGGCCAGGTAGGCGGCCACTGCCAGCCGGAGCTGGTCAGTGAACGGCGCCAGGGGATCGGAGGGCACTGAGGCCAGCTCGGTGAAGGTCATCATGTCCTGACAGTGCAACGGCCTGCCGACCGGTCAATCCCGCAGGATCCGCAGCTGATATGGCGGTCCCAGTCTGTTTTGACATGGCCGGGCTTTACGGTGCTGCACATGGCCAAGGCAGCGCGGGTGCTGGCGGCGCTGAAACGCGACGGGTGGATCGAGACTAGGCGGTCGGGTTCGCACGGGGTGCTCACCAAAGGTGACCGGCAGCACATCTGGGCCTATCATGATGGCGTGGACTTGGGCGGCCCGGCGATGGCCAGGATCGCCCGGGATTATGGCTATACCCCTTGCTGAGCTGCGGAAGCTATAGGACGATCTGGTGATGAGCGCGCTGCGGGTTGAGCTGTTCTTCGATGAGGAAGCGGGTAACTGGCACTACCGCGTGCCAGCCCTGCACATCAACGGCGGCGGAACCCCCACTCGCGAGGATGCCGAGCGCGACAGCCTGTCCGCCATCGCGTTCGCGCTGGAAGGCGACCCCCACGACTACGACACCGACGCCGAGACCCTCACCTTCGACGTGAACGTCGCGCCAGCCGCCTGAGCAGCCACCTCCACCGTAGTCCTCGGCTATTTCCCGATTCCAAGCGTTCCCCGCGGCAAATGAGTGCGTTACATGGAGCCACCACCCAGCCGCTATCTAGATAAACAATCGGCGACAGATCGATGCTCCTATGTTTGTCAAGGCCTTCTTTTCTTCATTCCGGAAATCGGCAAGATCGGGGTTTGCTGAGTGCGGACACGACAGGGATGGGCCGCTCGCGGTGGAGGGCAGGCTCTTATCAGGTCACGAGGTCAGCAGGCTGGAGAGGATCCCGGGGCGGCCGGCAGATCGATAGAAGGCCAGCACGGGGTGCGGCAGCCGAATAGCGGGCCTGGCCGCCCCGGGATGCTGCGGAACTTAGCCGTTGGCGGTGGTGATCGCGGTGGCGACCAGCGTGATGGTGCGGGTGTCGAGGTTGCCGAGGACGGCGCGCAGGTGGACGGGGATGGCGGGGTCGCCGAGGCTGGCGGCGATCCGCAGGATGGCTTGCTCGGAGGAGGCGCAGGGCAGCAGCCCGCCCTCGAGGGCGTGCAGGGCGGCGTCCCAGCTGATGACGGCGAGCGGCTGGCCGGTGCTGATGCTGGTGCCGGCGGTGATGGTGCGGCGGAAGGCGTCGCGGTGCAGGAAGTGCCCGTGGCTGATGATCAGCCCGGCGGCGGCGGTATCGGCGGCGATGCCGTCGGCGGCGTCCAGGAGCTGGCAAGTCAGCTCGGGGATGCCGATGGCAGTGGCGTTCATGGTGATGCCTCCGGGGGGAACGGGTCGCCGCGCGGGCGCGCGGCGGCTGGCCCGCGTGACGGGGCGGGCTCTTATCCGGTCACGAGAGAGAGGTCCCGGGGCGGCCGGCAGATCGATCGGAGGCCAGCACGGCGTGCGGCAGCCGAATAGCGGGCTAAGCCGCCCCGGGAAGCTGAGGTGTCAGGCGCTGCCGCGGAGCTGGTGGTAGACCTCACGCGCGACGTAGCGCTTCAGGCAGCGGATGATCTCCTTCTTCGACAAGCCCTCCTTGGTGCGCCGCTCGACGTAGGCGCGGGTGACCGGATGGCCCGGGCGCGATCCCAGCCGGGTGATCACGATCCGCCACAGCGCGTGGTTGGCCTGGCGGTCACCGCCGCGGTTGAGCCGGTTCCGGCTAACCTTGCCCGAAGAGGCCGGGATCGGGGCGACACCGCACAGGTGCGCCCACGAGCTCTCGCTGCGCAGCCGCTCGGGATGGTCGCCGGCGGCGATCAGCAGCAGCGCGGCGGTGTCCGGGCCGACCCCGTGCAAGCTGAGCAGGCCCGGCGCGCGGGCAGTGACCAGCGGGCCGATCAGCTCATCCAGGCGGTCCAGCTGGGCGTCCAGGAACTGGGCGCGCCGGCCCAGCTCGCGCAGCGCAACCCGGGTCGCGTAGCCGGGCACGTCCCCCGGCCGGGGCCGCAGCGCCGCGATCGCCTCCACCAGCTGCGCCGGGCGATGCCCGGCGAACCGGGCCCGCAGCTCATCAGGACCGGTCACGATCAGCGCCCGGGCCTGGTTAATCGCCTGGGTCCGCTCGGCGCGGGCGCTGCGCTTGGCCACCATCAGCGCCCGGATCGCCTCCACCGCCCCGTCGCGGCCCTTCGGCGCCCCCGATGCCCGGCCGGACTGCGCCGCCCGCGCCGCGCTGACCGCATCCAGCGGATCGGACTTGCCCGCCCGGTGCCGGTCCTGCCGGTCCGCCCGGTCCACTTCCACCACCCGGACACCGGCCGCGGCCAAGTGCCGGGCCAGGCCCGCCCCGTAGCTGCCGGTCCCCTCGACACCGACCAGGGCGATATCCCCGAACCCGCCCAGCCAGCCCAGCAGCTGCGCGTACCCGGCCGCGGTGGCCGGGAACTCCTGAACGCCCAGCAGCCCGCCGATCGGGTCCAGCGCGGCCGCGACGTGCAGATCGGCGTGAGTGTCCACACCGCCAGTGATGACAGGTCTGTCTTCTACGATGGTCATAGCCGTCCCTTTTCTGTGGTTGAGGGATGGCACGCACCCGCTGGCCGTCGGACCCGTGAACCCCGGACTCTGCCAAGACCGGGCAGATCAGACCGGCAGCGCCGGTGGGTGCCAGGAACTGGGACCCGGCCGGCAAGCCGGTAGCAGGACAACCTCAACGGCGTCGGCCGGATCGCAGGTCAGGCCGGGTCCCAGGCTCCGACGTTACGCCCGTACCACCGCAAAAACCCGGAAGTAAGACGGTGTGTCGGAACCGCTCCACCCACCCTCCCTGCCGAATAGGCGCTGATGGCTCGCCAATTGTCAGGGACACCGATGGCACCCCGATTAACCATTCGGTACGGACGCCAACGATCAGACCGCTGAACCGTGAACGACGCAGATCGGTGGTTCCGCGCGTGCTGGCCTGGACCGAGTGATGGTTGCTGAAGGTCCGGGTTCTTAGCCCGGCTTCCAGCTCGGAGATCAGCGCCGCCAGGCCGTCACAATCCACGGAGGGGTTCATCGCTCTTGCAGCAGGTGCCCGCTTGATCCAATCCACGCGACCGGCGCGTTCACAGCCAGTTCCTCCGTCAGCGATACCCACGCCGTCGTGCGGCTGAGGTGCGCTCTCGTGCATGCAGTCCAGGTAATTGGCAACCTCGGTGAGCGGGAGCAGTGCGCCCGGCGATATCTTCGGCCAAGACCACGGCCCGCAGAACGCGAGCATCCGGGTGGGTGTTGCCCCGCACCAAGGGTAAGAGAAACGCTGACATTCTCCCTTCGCGGCGGATCGATAAGTGCACCGTTCAGCACGCCCGACCCGGCGGAGATAGCCGACTTGGCTTTGGTGCCGTGGCTCATGTGTGTCCTGGGATCCGGTTTGCGCTCGTCTTGTTTTGCTGGGCTGTACTAAGTCCGCTGTGCCTGGTTATGGTACGGGGATGGAGGTGGCCGCGGCAGGTACGGCCGCCGGCAGGGTGCAGGGTTTCCCGGTGGTGCTGACGAGTTTCGTCGGCCGGGAGCAGGCGGTGCGCGCGGTGGCGGGCCTGTTGGAGCAGCACCGGCTGGTGACGGTGACCGGGCCTGGCGGGGTGGGCAAGACCCGGCTGGCCGGCGAGGTCGCCGGGCGCGCGGCCATCCGGTTTGCTGACGGTGCGTGGCTGGCCGAGCTGGCCCCGGTGCGGGATCCGGGCCAGGTTGCGCCTGCGGTGGCCGTGGCACTAGACGTGCGCGAGCAGCCGGGGGTGCCTGCGGCGGAGGCCCTGATGCGGGTTCTGGCCCGGCGGCAGCTGCTGCTGGTGCTGGATAACTGCGAGCATATGATCGGCGCGGCCGCGCAGCTGTGTGCGGCTCTGTTGCAGGTCTGCGATGACATACGGGTTCTGGCGACCAGCCGTGAACGGTTGCGGATCGCGGGCGAGGCAGCCTACCGGCTGGCGCCGCTGCCGGTAGCTGGCCTGGGTGATGACATTGCGGGGGCGGGGGCGGGGGCGGTGACGCTGTTCGCTGACCGGGCCCGGGCGGCGGATATGGGCTTCGCTCTGACCGATCAGAACCGCGCCGATGTGGCGCGGCTGGTGGGGCGGCTGGACGGGATGCCACTGGCGATCGAGCTGGCTGCGGCCAGGGTCGAGGCGCTGGGGGTATCTCAGCTGCTGGAGTTGCTGGACGGGCGGCTGGGGCTGCTGACGGCCGGGGACCGGCTGGCAGCCGGGCGGCACCGGTCGCTGGCAGCCACGGCCGAGTGGAGTTATCAGCTGCTGGCCGAGGATGAACGGCGGGTGTTCCGCCAGCTGTCGGTGTTCCCGGCGCCGTTCACCCTGGAGGCGGCCGGGGCGGTCGCTGACCCGGAGACGGCGTCGGCGGTGCTGCGACTGGTGGAGTGCTCGCTGCTGGTCCCGCCGCGGCTGGGGCCGGATGGCCGGATGCGGTACGCGATGCTCGAGACGCTGCGTGATTACGGGGCTAGGCTGCTGGCCGGAGCTGGGGAGGAAGGCCAGGCGCAGGCGGCGCTGGCCCGGTACACCCTAGGAGTGGCGGAAGCAGCAGCGGTGGGGGTGTATTCCAGCGCGGGGGAGCTGGCCGGCGCCCGGTGGCTGGATGCTGAGGACGCCACCGTACGCTACGTGCTGGCCTGGGCGGTGGAGCATGACCCGGACGGCACGGCGGGGCGGATGGTGACCGCCCTGGGCCTGTGGTGGGTGCTGCGCGGGCGGCTGGCCGGCCAGGAGCCGCTGCTGCGCGAGCTGGCCGGGTG
>JBAPYC010000316.1:0-2741 GCA_049284535.1 Streptosporangiaceae bacterium | reverse complement strand
GTGTCGCCGGTGCCGAACCCGCCCAGGATGATGTTGGCCAGCGACCGGTTCATGGCGTCGGCCATCAGCTTGGTCAAGATGCCGCCGGACGCGCCGACCAGGGCGCCGGCCACGATCAGGGCCCAGTTCCCGATGACGAAGCCCGCCATGGCCACGGCGGTGCCGGTGAACGCGTTGAGCAGCGAGATCACCACCGGCATGTCCGCCCCGCCAATGGGCAGCACCATCATGACGCCGAAGGCCAGGGCGGCCAGCACCACGATCAGCAGGGCGGGCAGGCTGGCCGTGCTGAACATGAAGGCGGCCGTGCCGATGGCCACCACGCCCAGGACCACGTTGAGCAGCCGGGCCCCTTTGAAGATGATCGGGGAGCCGCTGATGAAGCCCTGCAGCTTGCCGGCCGCGATGATCGACCCGGAGAAGGTCACCGAGCCAATGAGCACGTCCAGGACGGTGAACACGGTGGTCGTGCCGAGCACGTTGCCCTTGGATTCGGCGTTGATGTATCCGTAGATGGCCACCAGGGCGGCGGCGCCACCGCCGACCGAGTTGAACGCCGACACCAGCTGCGGCATAGCCGTCATCTGCACCGAACGGGCGGTGTACAGGCCAACCGCCGAGCCGACCGCCGCGCCCGCGATCAGCACGATCCAGCCGGTTGTCGTGACCGTGCCGTCGTGGATCATCAAGATGAGCGTGGCGATACCGGCGATGACCATGCCCGCGATCGACACCTGGTTGCCGCGGCGCGCGGTGGCCGGGCTGTTCATCAGGTGCAGGCCGATCACGAAGCAGGCCGCCGCCACCACGTAGACCAGCTGGATGGAGTTGGTGAAGCTGGTCATCGCGCGTCCCCGGCCCCGGACTTGCCGTTCAGCTCGGCCGCCCCCGTCTGCCCAGTTGCCCCCGTCTGCACCGCCGTCTGCCCTGGCGCCTGAGCCGGCACTTTGCGCCGGAACATCTTGAGCATCCGCTCGGTCACCACGTACCCGCCCACCACATTGGCCGCGGCGAACATCGCGGCGATGAAGGCCAGGATGTAGCCGACAACGTTATGGGCGCTCACGCCGATCAGCAGCGCACCAGCCAGCACGATGCCGTGGATGGAGTTGGTCGCCGACATCAGCGGCGTGTGCAGCGTGGCCGGGACCTTCCCGATGACCTCGATGCCGACCAGCAGGGCCAGGATGAAAATGGTCAGGTCAGTGACTAGGGTCGTCGACACCGGCGCCTCCTTGGGTGGGCTGCGGGAAAGGCGCTGCGGACTCGGGCAACGGCGCTGCGGGCTCAGGCACCGGCGCTGCAGACTCGGGCAACGGCGCTGCGAAATCTGGGAGAGGCACTGCGCGATCCGGGGGAGGCGCTGCCGGCTGCAGCAGGCCGGCCACGTCGGGGTGCACGACCTGGCCGTCATGGGCGACCACCACGCCGGCCTGGATTCCGTCGCTGGTGTCGATGGCCAGCGCGCCGTCCTTGGTCAGGTGCAACAGGAGCGCGGCGATGTTCCGTGAGTAGGCGTTGGACGCGGCGGCCGGGACGGTCGCGGGCAGGTTATCCGCCCCGATAATGGTGATCCCGTTGCCGGTGACCACGGTCTCACCGGGCCGCGACCCGGCCACGTTGCCGCCCAGCGCGCTGGCACCCATGTCCACGATGACCGAACCAGGGCTCATCGCCTTGATCGCATCCTCGGTCACCAGCAGCGGCGGCCGGCGGCCAGGCACCTGCGCGGTGGTGATGACCACGTCCTGCCGGGCGATGTGGGCGGCCAGCTCGTCCTGCTGGGCCTGGCGCTCCTCGGCGGTCAGCTCCCGGGCGTAGCCGCCTTCCCCGGCCGCGGAGCCGACCGAGGTCAGCTGGACGAACGTGGCCCCGAGCGATTCGACCTCCGCCTTGGAGGTGGGTCGGATGTCGTAGCCGCTCACCACGGCCCCGAGCCGTCGCGCCGTGCCGATGGCCTGCAGCCCGGCCACACCGGTGCCGAGCACCAGCAGCTTGGCGGGCGGGGCGGTACCCGCCGCCGTGATCAGCAGCGGGAAGTACCGGCCGAACTCCGCCGCGGCCACCAGCACCGCCTTGTAGCCGGCCACGTTGGACTGGGAGGTGAGCGCGTCCATCGGCTGCGCCCGGGACAGCGTACGCGGCAGCCCGTCCAGGCTGACCACGGTCACCCCCTGGGCGGCCAGCTCCGCGGCCAGGGCCGGATCGCTCAGCGGGGCCAGCATGCCCACGACGGCCTGACCTGGCCGCATCGCCTGCACCGCCGCGGCCGAGGGCCTGGTCACGGTCAGGATGACATCGGCCGTGCGGTACAGCTCGTCGGCGCTGACGATGGCCGCGCCCGCGTCGGCGTAGGCCGCGTCCGGCAGCCAGGCACCCTCCCCGGCGCCCGTCTCCACCAGCACCTCGATCCCGGCGGGCTTCAGCCGGGCGATCGCGTCCGGCACCAGCGCCACGCGACGCTCACCCGGCGCGGTCTCCTTGATGACGGCTGCCTTCATTGGCGCGACCTCGCATCCGTTCCCCGGTAGCGACGTTTGTTTCCGAGTCCGACCATATCCGCCGTGGACCGCCCGTCGTCGTCCCAGTCCGTTACAGTGCTTGTCCCGCTCGCCCGTTGGCTCGCACAAGCCTCAGGACTCGGACCGTAGCAGTTTGCTGATCTTGTCTCCGGCCGCCACGACGGCCGCGGCGTGTATCCGGCCCGGCGACCTGGTCAGCCGCTCGATCGGCCCGGATAC
>JBAPYC010000315.1:0-2122 GCA_049284535.1 Streptosporangiaceae bacterium | reverse complement strand
GCGCGGAGCTGGTCGCGGCGGACCGGCGCCAGGCCGGGGCCTACGACGCGGTGCGCAGCCGGGACTGGGACGCGGTGATCGAGGTCTCCTGGCAGCCCGGGTTCGTGCGCGGCGCGCTGGCCGCCCTCGGTGCCCGCGCCGCGCACTGGACCTATGTGTCTTCCGGCAGCGCCTACGCCGTCAATGACGTGCTCGGCGCGGACGAGAGCACGCCGGTCCTGCCCGCCGCCGGCGGCGACGAGGCGCAGCCGGAGCAGTACGGCGAGGCCAAGGTGGCATGCGAGCAGGCCTGCGCCGCGGCCGTGGGTGACCGGCTGGTAATCGCCCGGGCCGGGCTGATCGGCGGTCCCGGGGACCACACCGGCCGGTCCGGCTACTGGGTGGCCCGCGCGGCCCGCGATCCGCAGGTCCCGATGCTGGTGCCGGACACACCCGAGCTGGCTACTCAGGTCATCGACGTGCGTGACCTGGCCGCCTGGATGCTGGATTGCGCCCAGGCCGGGACCACGGGTACCTACGACGCGGTGGGCCCGGTGGTCCCGTTCGGCACCTGGGTCGAGCAGGCCCGCCGGGTGGGCGGCCACACCGCCGGGGTGGTGCCGGCCGGGCCGGCCTGGCTGACCGCGCACGGCGTGACCGAGTGGATGGGCCCGGAGTCGCTGCCTATGTGGGTGAACGAACCCGGCTGGGAGGGCTTTTCCGCCCGCAGCGGTGCCGCCGCCGCGGCGGCCGGGCTGCGGCACCGGCCGCGAGCCGAGTTCCTGGCCGAGGTTCTGGCGTGGGAGCGTGACCAGGGACTGGACCGGCAGCGCCGCGCGGGGCTGAGCGCGGCCAGGGAGCGAGAGCTGATCGCGGAACTGGCCGGGCCACAGCCTTAGCGAACGAGGGCCGTGCCGGCGTCACAGCGGACACCGCTGGCACGCGGGCCACGGCCGCCCCCGGCCTGAGGGCCGACCCCGGCCAGGGCTCGGGAACCCCCGCGGAATTAAACCATCCGGTACTGACATTCCCGGCTCGTTTTCCACCGTCGGCCTCGCTCGCCGTCCGCTTTCCCCAGGTCTGAAGGCCGCCCTGCGGGCTCGCCCGGTTACCGCGATCGTCGGTACCGGAGGTGATGGCGATGCGTGCCAAGGACGTGCTGGGCAGATCCGGTGAGCAGGCCGCCGCCGAGTATCTGGAGTCCTGCGGACTGCGGGTCCTGGACCGGAACTGGCGCTGCGCCAGCGGCGAGATCGACATCGTGGCCATCGAGCGCCGGACGCTGGTGGTCTGCGAGGTCAAATCCAGGAGCGGGCTGCGCTACGGCAGCCCGCTGGAGGCCGTGAGCCGGGCCAAGCGGGCCCGGCTGCGCCGGCTCGCGGTGCTGTGGCTCAATGCACACGGAATCCGGTTCGACCAGGTCCGGATCGACGTGGTCGGCCTGGTGTACGACGGCACCGGCGGGTTCACCATCGAGCACGTTCGCGGGGTGGGCTAGCGGTGGCCCTCGCCCGCACGCACTCGGTGGCCCTGATCGGGGTGACCGGTCACGTGGTGGAGATCGAGGTGGACATCGCCAACGGCCTGCCCGCAATGATCATGGTTGGTCTGCCGGATACCGCGCTGCGCGAGGCCCGGGACCGGATCCGGGCGGCAATCAACAACAGCGGCGAGGAGTGGCCACAGCGGAAGATCACCGTCGGGCTGTCCCCGGCCAGCCTGCCCAAGCGGGGCAGCTGGTTCGATCTGGCCATCGCGATCGGCGTCCTCGCCGCGGCGGGCAAGGTGCCGAGGGCGGCGCTGCCCGGGGTGATGTTCTTCGGCGAACTCGGTCTCGACGGGCGGCTGCGGCCGGTTAACGGTGTCCTTCCCGCCGTGATGGCGGCGGCCGAGAGCGGGTTCGGCATCGTCATGGTGGCCACGCCCAACGCAGCCGAGGCGCAGCTGGTGCCGGACGTGCGCGTGATCGCGGCCAGCACGCTGGCCGCGGCGGCGGACTGGATCCGCGGGACGCCAGGCCTGTCGGGGGAGCTGCCGGCGGCTGAGTTCCGGCCCGGTACCGCGGAGCCGGGTCCCGGGCCGTCGTCCCCGGAGCGCGTCTGCCTGCAGGCCGCCTCCCCGGCGCCGGCGTCCCGGGCAGCTC
>JBAPYC010000314.1:0-1865 GCA_049284535.1 Streptosporangiaceae bacterium | reverse complement strand
GGCCGGGGCAGCGGCCCGGCTGGCCAGGGCAGCGGGTTTGCCGCCGGCTGCGGCCAGCATGAAGCCGGTAATGGCGCCGATAACTGCGACCACGCTGATGACCAGCGGGACCAGGCGGCGGAGCCGCGAGGGGCCGCCGGGCGGGACCCGTCGCCGCAAGCGGCGTTCGGCGTCGGCGAAGATGCGCATCAAGGTCAAACATAAGCCACGAACCTGAACGCCACCTTGGGCCGGTGGGCCGGGGACCACGCAAGCACTACTGGCACTACTGGCTGAGGTTGGATGCGGCAGGCACTACTGGCTGAGGTTGGATGCGGCGTCATCTGCCGTTGCGAGCGGCCATGAAGCGGGTGGCGGCGTGAGGGCCTGGTTGCGCTGCTTGAGGTAGCGGGCCCCGATGATCAGCTGGCGTGAGCCGACTTCCACCAGAACCATCAGCAGCAGGCAGGCCACGATGGCGTTGGAACTGGTGATGTTCCACGAATGCATCACGTTGCCGATGGCCCGGTCGGCTGAGGCTCCGCCATCGCTGGCGTAGAGGCTGAAGGCGGTACGCAGCACGACTCCCACCGTCCAGAATGTGGCGGCCAGCAAGCCGGCCTTCGCGTAGACGCCTTTCTCGCCGGGGTAAACCCGGGTGAAGACTCCTGCGCCACCCCCGAAGATGAGACCAAGCGCCACGCCACCAGCGATGAGATACACGTCATTGCCAGCAGTAGGAACGCCTTTCAGGTAGGCGAAGAGGAAGTACACGACGATCGCGATGGGCAGGATGAGACTGCGAGGGGTAAGCCGCCGGCCTCTGAACTGCAAGAAGATAGTTGCTATTAGGACCGCGTCGAGGATGTAGTCGAGAACATTCATTCCGGCTCACCGTCTTTCCGGGCTGGCGTACATGGCAAGGCGGGCGGTACCTTTCGTCAACATACCAGTCGATTCGACTGATGGGGAGATCTGAATGCCCGAGCAGCACCATCTGACACAGTTCGAGCACATCCTCATCGGCCTGGTGGCAGGCTCACCGCAGTCGGGGTATGAGCTCAAGCGTTTCTTCGCAGACACTCCTGCTGTCGTCTACGAGCCCAGCTCCGGTGCCCTGTATCCCGCTTTGCGGCGCCTGGCGGAGCGTGGGCTGCTGCGCTCCGAACTGGCCACGTCCTCCGGCAAACGCGAGCAGCGCCGCTACTTCGCCACCGAGGCTGGCCGCGAGGCCCACCACCGATGGCTTCGCCAGCCGATAGACCCAGCCACGGTGGGACGGGACCTCGGCATGCATCTGATGCGGTTCGTGATGGCCGAACGCGAGCTCACGCCCGAGGAGACACTGGCCTACCTGGCCGATCTCGGCGATGCCCTCAAAGCGTTTATCGCAGACATGGAGGCGTTCGTGCAGAACACCCCCCTGCGCGGCCGGCATCCCGCCCTCGCGCTCGACCACGGCCTGGCCGTCCACCGTGCCAGCTTGCAGTGGGTGCAAGACGCTTCCGCGTCGCTCACGGCAACCGCACCTCTGCGCCCGGCGACCGATGACAGCGCGGGTGGCTGACAGCACAGGCGGCCAGGCGCCGTGCCCGCGGTGCGGTGGTTACCGGCTCGCCAGCAGGACCTCGCGGAGCTGATTGGTGGTGGTGACCGGGGCCTGGCAGGTGAACTGGCGGCAGACATACGCGGCCGGCTCGCCGCCGACCAGGCCGCGGCCCTCGAGCAGGGGCACGTCCGCGCTGGTGCCGTCGCCCAGGGCCAGCACGGCGCCGGGCGGGGCGGCTTGCAGGGCGGTTAGGTGGAGGGCTTGGGTTCGCTCGTCGTCCGCGGGGCCGATCACGGCGATCTCGGCTGGGCCGGACAGCCAGGCCTCGGCCACGGCC
>JBAPYC010000313.1:0-3433 GCA_049284535.1 Streptosporangiaceae bacterium | reverse complement strand
GAGTGTGGTCCTGGACGAGGCAGGTGAGCAGCTGCTGATGATGCGGCGGTACCGGTTCATCGTGGACCGCTGGGTCTGGGTGCTGCCGGGCGGCTATGTGGACGACGGCGAGGACCCGGCTGCGGCGGCCGCGCGCGAGGTAGAGGAGGAAACCGGCTGGCGTCCGCGCGGCACGGAATTCGTGCTGTCATGTCAGCCGGTCATCGGTAATGCCGACTACCCGCAGGACTTGTACCTAGCGCGGGGAGCCGACCGAGTCGGGGAACCAGAGGTCGACGAGGCCACCGAAGTCCGCTGGGTGCCCGTCGATGACACGCCGGGCATGATCGCCAGCGGCGACATTCTCGGGGCGATGACTGTCATCGGCGTCCAGCACGTCCTGCTGCAGCGGGCAGGCGTTCGCATACCTCTGCCGTGAAATCCCGGACAGCCGGGGCGTCTGCTTGCGGCCGGAGTCTGCGCACAAGGTCACGGACGTACCGGACACTGCGGGCCGAGCTGAGGCGGACAGTCAGGTCCAGTGCCTGACGCCCCACGACGCATGCCTGCTCTGGTTCACCTTGTTCCGCGTGGGCCATGGCAAGCAGGGAAAGGTTGAAGGCCCGGCCCCGGACGTAGCGGCCGCCCATGTCCAGGGAGCGCCGCGCATACCGTGCGCTGTGGCCGGCTTCGCCGAGGTCGCGGAAGCACTGCGCCATACGGGCCGCCAGGCTCTCGTTCTCAGCTCAATGGCAGCTCGATGAGATTGCGGAGCGTGAGGGCGTTGCGCGCTTGGATCAGACGGCCGCCTTCGTCGATGCGCCCGAGCTCTATCGCTGAGTATCCGAGGCGTTCGGCCAGCTGCGCGACTCTCGTGCTGGCATTCTCGGAGTTGCTGGATACAAAGATGACCTGCTTGCCCTCTTCGGCCGAGCGGTCACGGCCCAAGACATTTGCCGGTAGCTGGTTGAAGGCCTTAACGGTCTCGGCGCCGGGAAACGCTTCCGCAACGATCTCAGTGGACAAGCGCCCCGCCAGCAATTCGCCGGCGTTCGGGAGCATGAACGCGTTGGTTACGTCCACGATCGTCTTTCCGCGCCAGTCCGGTCGAGATCGGCCCAAGGGTTCGACAGCGAGGAACGGGATCGCCAAGATGATCAGGTCATACCCCAGGGCCTCGTCGAGCGCCACCGCTCGCACGGTAGGCCCCACTTCGGCCGCTAGTTCAGGAAACGACTCGGGTCCTCGGGTGTTTGCCGCGCAAGCTTCGAGGTGGTTGCGGGCGAAAACGCGGGCGACGGCGCTTCCCACCTTGCCCGTGCCGATGATCGAGATGCTCACGGTGATATGTCCTTTGCGAGACGAGAAACGCTGTTCGCGGTGATCGCCGGGGATGCGTCGTCTTTGGCCGCAGTCCACCGCGGGGGTGCGGACGGAGATCGCGGCGCCCCAGCTTCAAGCCGTCATGTCAAGGGGCTGGAGTCGTCGAGCTCGATGTAGTCGTAGGTCATCAGCTTGTGTTCGACGAGGGGCAGGGTCGCGAGCTGTTGCCGGGCATGCTCGGCGGTGGTGTCGTTGAGCAGGAGGACGGGGCCGCTCCGGTCGGCCTTGAAGAAGAGGTCCCGGATGAGGCCCTGGCTGTGCAGCTGGGCTACGCGCTCGTTTTCGGCTTCCACGTACGGCTGGATGTCCTTGCCGGTCATGTGACCGATGGCCAGTACGTTCATCGCGCTTCCTTTCGAAATCCGGGGAACTGCCCGTTCTCCCGGAAGGTGAGCTGGAGCACCGGGGTTGCCGTTTCCAGCGAGAGGTTGACGTCTCAACCATAGTGTCGTTTGGTTGAGGAGTCAACCAAGAGGTACCATGGGCGCATGCCGACGGACCCGGACTGGCTCGACCCCCGCGAAGACCGCGCCTGGCGGGCCTTCAGGCACGCGCACGACCAACTCGCCCTGCGCCTGAACCGGCACCTGCTCCAGGACTCCGGACTGACCGAGGCCGACTACCAGATCCTCGCGGCGCTCTCCGAGCACCCCGCCGGCCGGATGCCCGCGCAGGAACTGTGCGCCCTGCTGCAGTGGGAGAAGAGCCGGCTGTCCCACCAGGTCCGGCGCATGCAGGAGGAAGGGCTGATCGTCCGCGAACCCAACCCCGCCGATGCCCGCAGCGTCATGATCGGCCTGCTGCCCGCCGGACGCCGCGCCATCGAGGACGCAGCGCCCCAGCACGTGCACAACGTCCGCCGGCATTTCATCGACCTGCTCGCCCCCGCCGAACTCGACACCCTCGCCGCCCTCAGCGAGCGAGTCCTGCGCCACCTCGCCGAGGAACCCTTCCCCGGGCCATCCGCTCCCGGCGAGCCTGCACTCCCGCACTGACGGGCTGTTGCAGAATGCCCACCTTCGAGCCCTCGGTGGGGACGACCGCCGCCCGCAGGCAGCGTCTCACCTCAGAAGTGGGGAAGAGTGTCTCGAAAACTACCGATACGGCTGCTGTGTGGAGATCATTTTCACCGAGATTCGATTCTGCAACAGCCCGCCTCGGGAGATCGCCGTGGCACTACGCAGCGCCGGAGGGAGCCTCATGCTAACTCTGCTGCTTCCCGCCCCTCCCGCTGCACTCACGTGAGTGCGATCAGAAAGGGCCGGCGCCACCGGGTGTTGTCAGCCGGCGGCGAGCTGGGTCAGGGCGTCGCCGGTGAGGCGCTGAACGGTCCACTCATCCATGCCGACGGCACCAATGGAGCGGTAGAAGCGGATGGCGGGCTCGTTCCAGTCCAGAACAGACCACTCGAGCCGGCCGTACCCGCGCTCGGCGCATATTCTCGCCAGCGTCGCCAGGAGCGTCCTGCCGTAGCCGTGACGCCGCTCGTCCTCCTGCACGAACAGGTCCTCCAGGTAGACGCCGTTACGGCCGGTCCAGGTGGAGTAGTTCAGGAACCATACAGCGATCGCGACGATCCGCTGCTCCTTCTCGATAACGTGAGCGAAGACCGACGGGGACGAGGCGAACAGGGTCTGCCGCAGGTCGTCGGCGGTCGTCTGCACCGCGTCGGGCTCCTTCTCGTACTCCGCGAGCGCGCGGATGCACTCTACGATCCCGGCCTCATCTCCAGGGCGCGCCCGCCGCAAGACGGCCCCGCCGGCCAGCTGCTGTTCCTCGTCCATCCGAACCACCTTGTCTGTGCGTGTTCTCAGCCCGGAGCTCAGGGTAGGCCGGCCGGACCGTTCAGGCTGCCTGCCAGCCGGCTTCGGCGCGGAACTCGATGTTCAGCGCGCCCCAGGTTCTGCCGCCCGGAATCGTCCAGCGACGCGAGCTCGTTCTCGCCGTCCGGGTCAGCCGCCCGATGGCGAGTTCGCGGCCCTTCCCGCCGGCTAGCCGGAAGAACTGCCCGGCGCTCAGGTCAGTCAAAGGGACCGGCTCAGGTCAGTCAATGGGACCGAGGTAGGTCCAG
>JBAPYC010000312.1:0-4120 GCA_049284535.1 Streptosporangiaceae bacterium | reverse complement strand
GTCCCGGGCAGCTCCGTCCCCCGCGGCCTCGTCCCTGGCGCTGGCGCCCGACCTGGCAGCGGCAGCCACGCCAGACCTCGCCGAACTGATGGGCCAGTCGATGGCGCGCCGGGCCGCCGAGGTGTGCGCGGCGGGCGGCCATCACCTGTCCCTGCTCGGGCCACCCGGGGCGGGCAAGACCATGCTGGCCGAGCGCATCCCCACCATCTTGCCCCGGCTTGACCGTGCGGCCGCGCTGGACGTGACGGCGATCCACTCGGTCGCGGGCACGCTGCCCCCGCAGATCCCGCTGCTGACCGACCCGCCGTTTCTGGCGCCGCACCACACGGCGACCAAGGCCGCCATCGTCGGCGGCGGGAGCGGCATCATCCGGCCGGGTTTTGCGTCCCTGGCGCACCGGGGTGTGCTCTTCCTCGACGAGGCCCCGGAGTTCGCCCGGGACGTGCTCGACGCGCTGCGCCAGCCGCTGGAAGCCGGTGAGGTGGTGGTGGCCAGATCGGGTGTCACCGCCAGGTTCCCTGCCCGGTTCACGCTGGTCATGGCGGCCAATCCGTGCCCGTGCGCCAAGGCAGCCGGCCCGGCGGAAGGTTGCAGCTGCAGCCCCGCTACGCGCCGCAGGTACCTCGGCCGGCTGTCGGGTCCGCTGCTGGACCGGGTAGACGTCAAGATCGAGCTCGAGCCGGTCAGCCGCCGGGAACTGCTCAGCGACCGGAGCTTCGCGGAGTCGAGCCGGACCGTGGCACTGCGCGTGATCCAGGCCCGGGAACGGGCTGCCCACCGGCTGCATGGGACTCCGTGGCGGCTGAACGCCGAGATCCCCGGCTCGGAGCTGCGCCGGACCTGGCCGCCAGCGCCCGGCTCGCTCGCCGTGCTCGAGCGGTCGCTGGAGCGCGGCCTGATCACCGCGCGCGGCGTCGTCAAGGTCATCAGGGTGGCGTGGACGCTCGCCGACCTGGCGGGACGGCCGCGGCCGACCCAGGATGACTGCCACTTCGCGCTGACCATGTGGCTGGGGGTGCAGCGGTGAGCCCGCCTGGCCGGCTCAGCCAGGACAAGCTCGCCCGCGCCGCGCTCACCTACCTGGCCGAGCCGGGGGATCCCGCTCTGGGTGCCCTGCTCGGCAGCAACGAGCCGGCCGAGGTGCTGGCCGCGATCAAGGCAGACACGCTGCCCCAGTCCGCGGCTGCTGGTAACGACAGCCCGGCCCGCCGGGCGGCGCTCACCCGGGCGCTGCACCGCTGGCGGCTCCGGCTCTCCCTGCTGCCGGACGACGCCGGCATCGAGCGCGCCTGCCGGGACGGCATCCGGCTGACATGCCCCGGCGATGCCGAATGGCCCGAAGGACTGGACGAGCTCGGCCCCGCGCGCCCGTACGCGCTGTGGGTGCGCGGGCACGCGGACCTGCGCTTCAGCTGCCTGCAGTCGGTGTCGATGGTGGGGTCACGCGCCGCCACCAGTTACGGTGCCCACGTTGCCGCCGAGATCGCCGCCGATCTCGGCGAGCGGGGCTGGACGGTGGTCTCGGGCGGGGCCTACGGCATCGACGCGGCCGCGCATCGCGGCGCGCTGGCCGCCGACGGCCTCACGATCGCGGTCCTGGCCTGCGGCGTGGACTACCCGTATCCCGCCGGCCACGCGGACCTCTTCGCGGCGATCGCGGCCCAAGGACTTGTGATCAGCGAGTGGCCGCCCGGCAGCCATCCGGCCCGGACGCGGTTCCTGATCCGGAACAGGTCCATCGCGGCGCTGACCTGCGGCACGGTGATCGTCGAAGCGGGGGAGCGCAGCGGTGCGCTGAACACGGCCGGGCACGCCGCCGACCTCGGCAAGCCGCTGATGGCCGTGCCGGGTCCGGTGACGTCGGCCCAGTCCTTCGGGTGCCACCGGATCATCAGGGAGTGGGCCGCGAGCTGCGTCACCCGCGCCGCCGACGTCATCGACATCGTCTCGCCGCTGAGCGTCGCGGACGCGCTGGCCCCGGCCGGCGGCCCGGGTTATGCGTCTTCCCCTCGCTCCGGGCCGCCGGGTTCGCGGCCGCCTGTCACCGGCCTGCCGTCCCGTGATGACCTAGATCCGGACAGCGCACGCGTGCTCGATGCATTTCCCGCCCGCGGCCGGGTGGGGCCCGCGACCATCGCCGTCGGCGCGGGCGTCGACCTGGATACCGTGCTGCGCTGTCTGGGCCTGCTTGCCGGGCAGGGCTTCATCGAGCGCTGCGAAGGCGGCTGGCGCCTGCACAAGCCCTGACCGCCAGCCCTGACCGCCAGCCCTGACCGCACGGGTCGGCCACGAGTCCCGGCCGCAAGCCGAACTCCGGCTCTGACCTGCTAGCGTTCGTGATCGGCCAGCTCCTCCTATTACGGAAAGTGCTCACGATGCGCGGCTACGACCCGGCCGTATTCGAGGCCTTCTTCACCGCGATCATCGCCGCCGCAGCCGCCCTGACCGGCCTGCTGTTCGTCGCTATCTCCATCAACCTGGACAAGATCGTCAAGGAGCAGAAATCCCTGTCGACCCGGGCTGCTGAGGCCCTGGCCACGCTGCTGCTTGTGGTGGTGACCTCTGCCGTCGCCCTGATCCCGCAAAGCACACGGCTGATGGGCCTGGAGATCTTGATCCTGGCCGTGCCGATACTCGCGATCACAGTGTCCAAGCAGATCATCCAGCGGCGGCAGAGCCGGGACGACCCGCTCTACTGGACCATCTCCCGGCCGTGAGCGTCGGCATCGGCACCGTCCCCTGCACCGTCGCGGGGTTCTCGCTCGCCTTCCACGCGGGCGGTGGCTTCTACTGGCTCGCGGCAGCAGGTCTGCTCGGAATTGTCGGCGCCGTCTACAACGCCTGGATTCTCCTCATCGAGATCATCCGCTGACCCGCACCGGGCCTGCCTGCACGCCGGGCCTCCCTGCCCGCCGGGGCAGGCTTCCGTGGCCCGCCCGGCCCCGCACGCAGGGCCGGTCAGGCCACGTCGGCGTGCAGCTGATCCAGGTCCTCGTCCTCATCTTCGACCGTGTCCTCATCTTCGACCGTGTCCTCATCTTCGACCGTGTCCTCGGCCTCGACCACGTCCCGGATATCGTCCTCGAGGCCGAATTCCAGTTCAGGATTGCGTTCCCGGGTGAGCTGCTCCAGGCCGTACCGCTCGACGTGCTCCGGGTCGGTCAGGCTGATCGTCCGCAGCCCCTGGGCGGCCAGCCGCGCGTTGATCTCGTCCAGGTGAAGGCGGACGAGATCCTTCTCGGCGTCGGTGATCTTGCCCTTGTGCGGCTTGCCCGCGTGCTCGCGGGTGGTGTAGTCGAGCCGGTCGCTGCGCGTGGAGCCGTTCCCCGATGCCCGCGTGCTGCGCCGGGCCGGGCGCGCGGCGATGAGCAGTTCCTCGATCGGGGTGTCGGTGGCCAGCTTGTCGAACGCGTCGGCTTCCATCACGATGCGGCGCGGCTCGATGTCGTCGGGCAGGTACACATCCACGACCGCCACCCGCAGGCCGGCCTGCTCCATGGCCTCGGCTTCGTCGGTGAGCGCCTCGATCTCGACCGGGCCTTCGCCCAGCTCGGGATGCTCGTGCACCACGATGCGCGCCAGTGCGTCGTCATGCGTGATGAGCTGGCCGCTCAGGTCGCTGAACCGGACAGTCTTCTGACCCATGCTCGATCCCTCTCTAGACGCCGATGCGAGCGCGTTCGGCGGCCCCGCGCGGTCCGCCGGGACGCGCGGGGAGTGAACGCATGGATCACCCTGCCGCACGGCACATCGCTTGTCAAACTTCTGTTCGATCGGCGTGTCGCTATGCGAAAGTACTCGCGATTACCGCATGACCTGGCCTGTCGCGCCCGCTCCAGCCGGGCACCGGGTACAGACTTGACTCATGACCGACGCCGGCACATCCGCGGACCCGCCGGACCCTGCTGCGCCCTATAAACAGCGGCCGCCCCAGGAACAGGACCAGCTTCCCCCCGCCCTCGCCGCCGCGCTGACCGCCTTTGAGCGTTCCTTGCGCTCGGAGCGCTCGCTGTCGCCGCACACGGTCCGCGCCTACGGCGGCGACATCAGGTCCCTGCTCGAGCACGCCCGCGGTCACGGCATCCAGGCGCCGGAGGAACTGGACGTCGCCGTGCTGCGC
>JBAPYC010000311.1:0-10285 GCA_049284535.1 Streptosporangiaceae bacterium | reverse complement strand
CGCGGGCGATCGCGACCTCCTCCTGAACGTCGACGTAGATGACCTCATCCCATAGGTCCCGCAACTGGTCACGTTGGATGAAGGTGGCAGCGAACAAGACGATGGTGTCAGGCGGTGCTTGAGCTGTCTCGTCGTCGATCGTCGCGTCTGAGGCGAGATCGTGAACCCGGATGGCGTAGTCCCCTGTGCCGTCCGGCCCGAGGGGGAGCAGGACGCGGTCAGTCAAGGAATCGAAGTCGTAGGCATCGTCGTAGTAGCCCTCGGCCGATTCTCGTCCCTGGCGGTAGCGGCGCGCGCGAACATGATGGAACCCGTCCGAGTCGACAAGAACTGCTGTCCGGCCGGTCGCGGCGACAAATTTGGTGAGGTCGAGTGAGAAGGTTGTCTTGCCCGAGCCGCATACGCCGTCGATGCCAACCCGAAGCGGGTGCCCCGGCCTGTTGGCTGCGAGGCGCTCGGCTACCAAACTGAGAACGACCGATCGCTCAGGAGTCACAACGTCTCCTTCGAAGCGGCAAGGCTCAGTGCCGCTGTTCTTCCCATTCTCTTCCGGCAAGGATGATGGGGCGCTGGCTCCTGTGCCCTTCAGGACATAACCCACTGGCAGTTCTCCGATGGAACTCTGCGCCAGAGCGATGTTCAGGCTCGGAGATCACGAAGCGGTTCCGGGTAATGCGGATGTAGGCATACCGGTCGTGGCGGGCACTGGCTGGCGGTGGCCGGGCTGCAGACGCGAGACAGCTCAGGGAGATCACCAGCGCCGGGCCGAGGGTCAGGCGGCGACGTCGCGTCGCAGGAAGAGCATCATGCCTGCGATCAGGACGGCGAGCGCGTAGGCCCCGAGGGTCAGGGCGGCAGGAACTGGTGGCAGGAGGTGGGCGCCGGACGGGAAGCCGGAGGTGCCGGATGTGCCGCTCGCCAGGCCGCCCAGGCCGAAGCGCTGCACGGCGTCGCTGGTGCCCGGCAGGACGCTGAGCACAGGCTCAAGGACGTAGAGCAGGCCAAGCGCAGTGATAATGGCGCCGGTCTGGCTGCGTACCACCGCGCCGATGCCGACGCCGAGCGCGGCGGCGAGCGCGGCGGCGATGGCTCCGCCCGCGATGATGCCGGCCACGGTGGCGCCATCCATTTGGCTTGCGATGTGGCGAGCGGAGAGGACGGGCAGGACGATGGCGGCTGTTTCGCCGAACGCGAGCAGGCCAAGGACCAGGCCGCTGGCGGTGAGGGTGATGAGCTTGGCCGCGAGCAGCGGGGTGCGCCTCGGGGTGATGAGGAGCGTCGTGGTGATCGTTCCGTGGCGGAACTCGCTGGTGACGGCGAGCACGCCGAGGATGAGGGCGAAGGTCTGTGCCAGCCCGGCGAGGGTGAATACCTGTAGTGCCGGGTGGTCGCCGGGCGTGAAGCGACTCGCTGCGGACGCGGCGGCCGCCACGACGGCGATCAGTGCCAGCGTGCCGAGCGTGATGGCCCAGAAGGTGCGGGTGGTGTGAAGCTTGCGGGCCTCGGCCCGGATCAGTCTGTTCATGATGTGCCTCCGTCAGGGTTGCCGGTGAGCTGGAGATAGATCTCTTCGAGCGAGGAGCCGGCCGGGGAAACCTCGCTCACTATGAGCTGGCTGGCTGCGATAACGCGCAGGATGTGTTCTTCGCTGCGATCGCGGATGCTGATCGCTCCCCGTCCCTCGGGCACGACGTGCGCGCCCTCAGCCCGAAGGAGATCCCCGAGCCGGCCGGTATCCGGTCCGGTGACGCGGGTGCCTGCGGCGTGCTCGGTCAGCACCTGTTCCAGTGGTGCCTGCAGGACGGAGCGGCCGGAGCTGATCACGACAATGTCATCGACGGTCTGGGTGACCTCGGCGAGGACGTGGCTGGAGATGAGGATGGCGCGCCCCTCGGCGGCGAGCGAGCGCAGCAGGTGGCGTAGCCACAGCATGCCCTGCGGGTCGAGGCCGTTGGCGGGCTCATCGAGCACGAGCACCTTCGGGTCGCCGATCAGCGCCGCGGCGAGCCCGAGCCGCTGGCGCATCCCGAGCGAGTAGCCGCCGGCCCGCCTGCCTGCCGCGGACTCCAGGCCGACCAGGCTGAGCAGTGTCTCGGCACGGCTGTCGGGGACACCAGCAGCGCGCGCGAGTACCCGCAGGTGACTGCGTCCGCTGCGGCCCGGATGCAGCGCCCCGCCGTCGAGCATGGCGCCGGCAATGGACACCGGATCGGGTAGCTGCGCGTAGGGGCGGCCGTCGATCGTGGCAGTGCCGGCCGTTGGCCTGATCAGGCCGAGCAGCGCCCGCAGGGTCGTGGTCTTCCCGGCACCATTGGGTCCGAGGAAGCCGACGATGCGTCCGTAGGATGCGGTGAAGGAAAGGTCCTCCACCGCCACGGTCGCGCCGTAGCGCTTGCTCAGGCCGATGACCTCAATGGCGGCCGTGCTGTCACGGCCCGGGGCCGCCCTGGTGTGAAGAGCTAGTGCCCGGGTGTTCTTGCTGTCTGTTTCATACATGTCTTCGACGATGGCCGCCGCCAGGCGCTTGCGCGCCGGCCAGCGGGCCATTCCCGGCCCATCCTCGGTCGGTGGTCGCACCGACTTTGGTAGGGGGCGCCCGGCCGGCCGGGAGCGTACGGTCGTCTTATGGCGAGCGAGCAGGTGCTAAGCGAGGGGCGGCCGGCGGTCTGGCAACGCGCGCTCGTGCCCAGCGAGTGGTATGAGTCGCGCCGCGGCCGGTCAGCGAACGACTGGGTCGTGGACTCGGTGCTGTTCGTGTTCGCTGTACTCATCGGCGGGCTCGCGCAGGGCTATATCTGGCATAGCCACGGCGGCCTCGTGAACGCCCTCGATCTGGTCTTCGGCTCGCTGGCGTGCCTGGCGCTGTGGGCTCGGCGCTCGAGGCCCACGATGGTACTGGTTGCCGCCGCGGCCGGGGTGTTCTCTCCTCTCGCCCTCGGGGCAGTACTCGTGGCGATCTTCAACACCGCGATGCGTGGGTCGGGCCGCGCCCTCGTCGTGGCCGCGCTGCTGGCACTGGCGGGCAGCGTCGCCTTCCCGCTCCTTAACCCGGCCGCCGGGCCGGTCCTGGGGCAGCGGTTCCCCGGCTTCTTGCTGACGGCGATCGCCTTCGGCTGGGGGATTCTCGTCCGCGTCCGGCGCGAGATGGTCGTCTCGCTACGGGAGCGCGCCGAACGGATGGAGGCCGAGCAGCACCGCAGCGCCGAGCTGGCACGCGAGGCCGAGCGGCGGCGCATCGCCCGTGAGATGCACGACGTCCTCGCCCATCGGCTCTCCCTGCTCAGCGTTCACGCCGGGGCGCTGGAGTTCCGGCCTGATGCCTCCGCAGCGCAAATCGCCGAGGCAGCCGGGGTGATCAGGACATCGGCCGCCGCGGCGCTCGACGAGCTCCGGCAGGTGATCACCGTGCTTCGTGAGGACACCGCCAGCACCGAACCACCACCGCCGACGCTCGCCCGGCTGCCCGCTCTGCTGGAGGAGTCACGTGCTGCCGGGATGACTGTCCGAGCGCACCTCGATGTGCCGGGGGCCGAGTCGTTGCCGGCCGCGGTCGGGCGTACCGCCTACCGCGTCGTCCAGGAGGGGCTGACCAATGCCCGTAAGCACTCGCCCGGCGACGCGGTTGATGTGACCGTCGCGGGCGACGGCCCGGGCGCCCTGATAGTCGAGGTCGTCAGTCATTCCCGGAGCGGCGCTGCGGCTACGGACAAGCCGGTGCCTGCCGGGCCGGGAGCCGGGCTCATCGGCCTCGCCGAACGCCTCGCGCTCGTCGGCGGCCAACTCAAGCATGGCCCGGGTGCCGATGGTGACTTCGTGCTGCGCGCCACGGTGCCGGGGCGCTCGTGACCGAGCCCATCCGCGTACTGCTTGTCGACGACGACCCGCTGGTGCGCTCCGGCCTGAAGATGATGCTCGCGGGGGCGAACCGGATCGCCGTCGTTGGCGAGACCGACGACGGCCGCGGCGTCCTCGCCGCCGTCGATCTCCACCATCCCGACGTGGTCTTGATGGACATCCGCATGCCCCGTCTCGACGGCATCGCCGCGACCAGGCTGCTCCGCACCCAGCCCCGGCCACCTGCGGTGATCGTGCTAACTACTTTCGACGCCGACGAGCTCGTCGTGCGCGCCCTGCAAGCGGGGGCCGAAGGGTTCCTCCTGAAGGACACAGCGCCCATCGAGATCGTCCGGGCGATCGAGCTGGTTCACGCCGGCGAGGGCAGCCTTTCTCCTGCCATCGCCCGCCGTCTGATTGCCCTGGTCGCAGGCGACAGCGCCGCCGCCGCCCGCCAGCAGCAGGCACGCCAGCGGCTGGCGTCGCTCACGGCCCGCGAGCACGAGGTGGCCACCGCCGTCAGCCAGGGACGCTCAAACGCCGATATCGCCAGCCAGCTGCATATGAGTCTCGCCACCGTCAAGGCACACGTGTCGCGGCTGCTCATCAAGCTCAACGCGGGCAACCGCGTCCAGATCGCGCTCCTCGTCCAAGAGGCGAGCGCAGGACAATGACAGCAAAGCGCCCGATCCCGGCCGCCGTCTCGCCGCGGATCCGGGCAGGCACGTCAGTTGATGTCGAACTCGTTGCCCTCGGGGTCCTTCATCCCCACTGCGTAGTGATCGAGGCCGTCCTCGCTCAGGGCCCCGGTGAGCGTGGCCCCGAGATCCGTCAGCCGCCTGGCCTCGGCATCGACTCGCTGCGTGCGGATGGCGAGCGGGTCCGACCGGCTGCCGCTGACTCCGATGTCGATGTGGAGGCGGTTCTTGACCACCTTGGCGTCCGGCATCACATGGAACCAGATGCGGGGGCCGCCGCCCCCGGGATCGATGATGCTGTCCGCGCCGATTCCCAGCTCACTGCCGGGAAGTCCGATGCCGCGGCGCCAGTCGTCCCAGGTGGCGAACCCTTCCGGGGGAGGTTCAAGCACGTATCCCAGGGCAGCCGCCCAGAAGCGGGCCAGCAGCTCGGGGTCCTTGCAGTCGATGACGAGCTGGAATCGGCCAGGCATCGCGCTCCTATCGGCTCAGCAGCGGCCCGGGCAGGGCTTACGTGGGGGCCACGTGCGATATCACGCGGCGACGACCAGCTCCCTAAGGTGCAGGGTTGCCGTCCGGTACGTAGTGGCGGCTCTCGTCTGACGGGTCGACCCACACCCGCATGATCGTGCCGCTGGACGGGTCGCGGAACCGCTCAGCTGTCGGCACCCAGCCCGGCTCGGGCTTGTGGGCCTGGGCGTGCCGTCCGCGGGAACCCCCGCTGCGCCCGCCGCCCGGCGTACTGGGGACACCGGTGGGCGGGAGGTCGGCCAGGGCCACCGCGGCCTCCTCGGCATAGGCCGCGGCGAGGACGACACCGACCCGGTGACGCAGGTCGTCCAGCTCCAGCCGGCCCGCCGCGTAGTGCTCGCGCAGCAGCGCGATCAGGCGCTCGCGGTCGGCGTCCCCGAGCAGCGAGCGCCGCCCGGCCTGCCCGCCGCCTCCGGGCTCGCTCATGCCGACGGCGTGACGACCACCGCGCTGCCGTAGGCGACAACTTCGGCGCGCGCCTTGCCGATCTCGGAGGAGTCGAAGCGCACCGCGATCACGGCGTTGGCGCCGAGCAGCTTCGCGTTGTCGATCATCCGGTCGAGCGCATGCCTGCGAGCGTCTTCGAGAACCACCGTGAACTGGGAAACCTCACCCTGGCGCAGCGAAGAAATTCCGCCGGCCACGGTCTTGCTAAAGCCCATCGCCCGCACCACCAGACCAAACGTGATGCCGAGATTCCGTTCCACCACCATGCCCGGCAGCTCGAACGCGGTGGTGACAGGAAAAGCAGCAGCTGTGGGCTCTGGGGTGCCTGTCCTACTCGTCGTATCCGTCATGCAGGGCAGTAGACTGCCGCCGCGCACCCCGTGTCAACGAGCCGCGCCCCTGGCGGCGCCTGACCCCACGGGAGGTCCACCAGGTTCGGGCACTCCGCCCGATGCCCGGCAGGACATGCGATGCGACGCGCTCACCGCGCAGGTGCGGTTTGCGAGTCGAGGCGTTCCGCGGCGGCGGCCAGGGCCTCGACGATCTGGGGGTACAGCGTCCGCAGGCCCCGCCAGACAAGACGGCCACGAGGAGTCGCATCCCACCGGGCGGCCCATCGGATGTGTGTACCGTCGCCGGCCGGGGTGAGGGTCACCTCGGCCCGGTAGTTGCGGACTGGGATACCCCCGATCACGGTGTACGCGAGGAGCCGGCCCCCCTCGGCCTCCAGGATCTTCTCGACCGAGACCGGGTAGCGCAGGAAGTAGCGGCGCGAGGACTGCAGCCACTGGACGGCGCCAGGTCCGCGGGGCGAGGTGTCACCTGGACGCTGATACTTGGCGGCGCGCCACGGCCCCCATTCGGGATAGCGGGTGGCATCGGCGACGAGCGCCCACACCGCCTCAGGCGTGGCCCGTGCAGTCCGTTCAGCAGACACCTCAAGCTGGTTCATCACCGGCTCCCTCCTGTGCGTCCGCTTCTGTACCATCTGGTACATGTACCATATGGTACAGTGAGGCATGCCTCCTTCGCAAGCGCGGGAACGGATGCTCGCAGCCGCGGTAGAGCAGGCGCTGCACGGCGGGATAATCGGCCAGAGCCTGCGCCAGATCGCGGCGGCCATCGGCACCAGCCATCGCATGCTGCTGTACCACTTCGGATCCCAGGAGGGGTTGCTGGCCGCGATCTGCAACACGATCAACGAGGAGGTTGCGGGCACATTGGACCGCTGGGCGGAGCCGCGGGAGCTCTTCCAGCACTTCGCCGACCCGGAGGCGTGGCCTTGGGAACGGCTGTTCTTCGAGCTGTATGCGCACGCGCTCTTCGGTGGGCCGGGGAGCGAGGAGTTCTTCGAGGCGAGCGTGCACCGGTGGATCGACGGACTGGCCGGCGAACTGGTCAAGCGGGGAGCCGATGAGGCCACTGCCCGGATCCAGGCGCGCGTCCAGCTCGCCGTTGCCCGCGGACTGCTCCTCGACCTGCTCGCCACCGGGGACCGTGGGGAAGTCAACCAGGCCTACGAGCACTACCTGCAACTCTGCGGCCATGCAGCCGAGCAGCCTCCTGGCGGACCCTAGCCAACGAAGGAGCGCGGTCCAGCCAGATCGTCAACCACAGGTTGACGCGAACCATCCGTCAACCTAAGGTTGACGCATGGCTGAATTCCCGGTGCCCCTGGACAACCTGATCACCTACGTCAAGGCTCTGCATCCGCAGGGCGGTCCGCTCGGTAACCTCTCTGACGCCATGGTCGTCTCCGTGCGGCTCGACGAGCAGTCTGACGCGCTTATCGGGTACTTCGTCGACCAGGCGCGCCGCTCGGGCGCGTCCTGGAGCCAGATCGGCGCGAGCATGGGCGTCACCAAGCAGGCCGCGCAGAAGCGGTTCGTGCGTGACCTGATACCCGAAGGGCATCAGATTTTCTCCCGGTTCACCCAGCGGGCCCGCAACACCCTTGGCGCCGCCGGCCGGATCGCAGGGGCCGAACCGATCGGCGCGGCGGACCTGGCCGCGGCCCTGCTGGCCGAGCCGGAGGGCCTGGCCGCCAAGATCATCGGCAATGCCGGGCTGACCGGCGAGCAGATCTGCGCCGCGGTCGGAGCGGGCCCAGCGACGCCGGGCGAGGACGTGGACGCGGCCGCCTTGCGGCAGCTGAGCTTCAACGACGAGGGCAAGGCGGCGCTCAAGGGCGCGCTGAAGGCGGCACTGCGGCTCGGCCACAACTACATCGGAACAGAGCACCTGCTGCTCGGGATCTTGTTCGCCGGCGGCCACACCGCCGAGGCGCTGGCCTCAATCGGCCTCAACCCCGAAAATGCCGAACGGCTTCTGGTAGCAGCAATCGAGGAATTCCAGGCAAAGCGAAAGAGCGGCTGACGACCTTCCAGCAGGCAGCCCTGTCACCGGGAGTGCAAACCCCGGCTTACGGCAGCAGGACGAGCTTGCCGCGCACGTGACCGCCGAGACTGATCCGGTAGGCTTCGGCCGCCCGGTCCAGCGGGAACGTCTGGAACTTGATCACCAGCTTGTTCTGGGCCAGCAGGTCGGCCACCTCGGCCAGGGCCTGGAACGGCTCGCTGTCCTGGCCGCCGCCGGTCGTCCGGGCGCCGGCCTGCCCCGCCGTGAAGTTGGCGATGCTCACGACCTGGGACGGCTTGGCCACCAGGCTGATCAGCTCCTCGATCGGGGTCTTGCCGGCTACGTCGAATACCCCGTCCACGTCGCCGCCGGCCGCGGCCCGCACGCGGTCGGCCACCCCGTCGCCGTAGAGCACCGGTATCGCGTGGATCTCCCGCAGGTAGTCCTGGTTGTCCTGGCTGGCCGAAGCGATCACCCGGATGCCCCGCGCCTCCGCCATCTGCACCGCGACCGAGCCGACACCGCCGGAACCACCGTCGATGAAGATCGTGCCGCCGGAACCCACGCCGAGCAGGCGCAGCACGCGCTCGCTGGTCTCACCGGCCACCGCGGCCGCGGCAGCCACGGACCAGTCGACCGAGGGTGCCTTGGGCGCCCACGAGTCCAGGACGGCGTACTGCGCCTGGGCCCCCGAGCCTTTCCCGAACACCTCGTCGCCGACCGAGACACCGGAGACACCCTCGCCGACCTCGTCCACCACACCGGCGGCGTCCACGCCGAGGTATCCCACCCCGTCCGGGGCCTGGCCGCCGGACATCCCGCCGGAAATGATCTTCCAGTCGATCGGGTTCACACTCGCTGCCTTGACCGCGATCCGGATCTGCCCCGCCCCCGCGTGCGGATCCGGTGCGTCCGCATACTCCAGGACCTCAGGGCCGCCATACGACCGGTACTGCAGAGCCCGCATCGGGCACTCCTCTCCAGCGATCTCGCCAGCTCGTCTACGTCAAAGAACCCATCATTGCTCGTCCCCGCCCAATCCAAGCGGCCGCCACCGAACAGAACAGCGCCACAACGACCGCCACCCAGACGAGCACCGCCGGCCCCAGCCCTATTCCAGCTCAAGCCCCAGCACCGCCTGTTCCTGCTCCGCGGTAAAGCCTGCCTCCAGCGGCGGCTGGCCACGCTCGCGGTCCCAGGCCAGCACGTCGGCCGCGGTTACCTCCAGCGGCGTGGCCGGAAGCCCCGCGGCCCGGGCCCTGGCCGGGCTGCGCTGCTGCGACGCCCAGTCGCCCCGGATCAGCGGGAACATCGGCGTGGCGGTCGCGGGCGGCACCGGCACCACCTCGATCGTGGTCCCAGCCGCCCCGGCGCAGGCCCGGATCAGCCCCTCCAGGTCGACCGGATCGGCCGGGCCAACCGCGTGGAACGCGCCCGGCCGGTCATCGGCGAGAAGTTGCACCACCAGCCGGGCCAGGTCACGCGAGTCGATGACCTGAACGGGCTGGCGCGGGTCGCCGGGCAGCGCCACCGGGCCGCCGCGGGCCGCCCGCCGCACCCAGTAGGTCAGCCCCTCCTGCCAGTCGTGCGGCCCGCCCACCTTGCCCGGCCGCACGATCGTGGCCCGGTCGCCGTACCGGGCCATCACGTCGCCCTCGCAGGCCACCTTCAGCGGCCCGTACGTTTCGTTGCTGAGTTCCTCGGTGTCCCGGACCGGCGGCCGGCGCGGGGTGTCCTCGGTAGAACCGGGCCCCACGCCATCGGTGACGTACACCGCCTGGCTGGAGATGAACAAGTACCGCCCGGCCCGGTCGCCGAGCGCGTCCATGGCCTGCCCGACGTGCCGGGGCACGTACCCGCTGACGTCCACCACCGCGTCCCACTCACCCGCGCCCAGCGCCGCGTAGTCGCCGGCATCCCGGTCCCCGGTCAGCCGGGCCACCCCCGGGAACAGCCCGGTCCCGGTCTTGCCCCGGCCGAACAGCGTCACCTGCGCCCCGCTGCGCAGCGCGTCCTCCACGATGGCCCGCCCCACGAACGCCGTCCCGCCCAGCACCAGGATCCGCATAACCCGCTCCCTTGTCCCAGCACCTTCAGCTTGTCCCCAGCACCCTCAGCCCAGCCGGATCTACCCCAGCGCCCCGGCGAGCAGCCCGGCCGCCGTGGTCATGTCCGACTCGGACGGCAGCGCGAAGCCGAGCAGCAGCGCCGGCGGCGACGGCGCCTCAGCCAGGCAGTGCCGGTGCAGCTCGTGCAGGCCGACGCCCGCTTGCCGGGCGGCCATGGCGGTGGCGTGTTCGTCCGCCCCTTCGGGGAGCCAGGCGATCAGATGCAGCCCGGCGGCCGTCCCGCCGACCCGGACCGCGGGGAGATGCCGGCCGAGCGCACCAGCCAGCACCTGGCGCTTGGCCCGGTAG
>JBAPYC010000310.1:0-4164 GCA_049284535.1 Streptosporangiaceae bacterium | reverse complement strand
GCCAGGGCGCCGGCACCGGCGGCCAGTTCGGCGGCGCTGAGCTCGTCGGCGCCTGCGGTGGCCCGGGCGACCAGGCTGGTGATGCCGATGCCGCGGCCCAGCAGGTAGGCCCGGTCGGCCGCCTCGAGGCCGCCGGCCGCGTCGATGAGGTGGTCGGTGATCCCGGCGCGCAGCAGCGCGGGGTAGAACCGGTTGCCCCGCGGCGCGAAGTGAGCCTGCACCGCCACGCTGAGCAGGCCAGGGTTGTAGCCCACGAACAGCAGCCGCACGCGCTCGTCGATCAGGTCGGGCAGGGTGCCGCCGGTGAACGACTTCAGCTGCGCCCGGGAGAAGCTCACGCGCATCACCATCCTTATCTGCCCATACCCGCCTGCGGCGCCCGCCGGATTCCCGGACGGACATATGACACACCGAGTCGCGCCTTCCGGGCAAATACTCCGGTTCCGTGGCGCGGGGCGGCTCGGCCTGGAGCGCAGGTCAGCCGTGGCGCAGGTCAGGCTCGCGCGGCGGTGTCGGGGAGCACGGCATGGTTGCGCAGGTGCTCGTAGATGACGCTGGTGCGGACGTCGGCCACCTCGGGACGCTCGGTGAGCTTGTCGATCACGAAGGCGTACAGGTGCTGGTTGTCAGGCACGGCCACGTGCAGCAGGAAGTCCTCGCTGCCGGAGACCACGAACACGCCGACGGTGTCGGGCAGGCGCGCGGCCCAGTCCCGGAAGGCCTCGATGGTGCGCCGGGACGGGGGGCGGATCCGGACAGCGATCAGCGCCTGGACCGGCCGGCCGATGGCGGCGAGGTCGACGTCGAGCAGGGTGCCGCGGATGACGCCGCGCTCACGCAGCGACCGGGTCCGGTCCAGCGCGGTCGTGGGCGCGATGCCGACCGCGGCGGCCAGATCGCGGTTGGTCCGCCGTGCATCACGCTGCAGTTCGTGCAGCAGCGCCGTATCTAGTTCGTCCAGAGGAGCCATATCGTCACTGTAGCCGTATTAAATACGGATTGCTACAGAAGTCGCCGTATGCATACCTAGAATGGTCATGTGACGACGTACGAAACACAGTCCTGCGGGTACACGCCCGACGAGATGAGCACCGGCGAGCGGACCGGGGCAGCCAAGCTGAAGTGGGTAGTGATTGTCGACGAAGCGCTGTCGCCCGGCCAGGCGGTGAATGCGGCCGTGTGCGTGTCGGCCGCGACCGCGCCGGCGGTCGCCGGGCTGCTCGGCCCGGGCGGACCGGACGCGGCCGGGCAGAGCCACTCCGGCCTGCCCTGGGCGGGCTGCTCCATCCTGGCCGCGACCGCGGCCGAGCTGGCCGCGATCCGCCAGCAGGGGTTGGACCGCCAGCTGCTCGCGGCCGACATGCCGGCCGCGGCCCAGGCCACCCGGGTCTACGACGACTACCTGCGGGAGCTGGCCAAGACCGATCCCGGGGACCTGGACCTGCTGGCGGTCAGCCTGATCGGGCCGCGGAACCGGGTGGCCAAGCTGGTCCGCCACCTCGAGCTGCTGCCCTAGCGTCCGGCCGTCTCAGGCGGGATCCGGGGACGGGCCGGTCTCGATGTACTAGAAGACGGAGCCGTCCGGGTGCCGGGCGATCATCCGGTCCCCGTTGGGCGCCGGGCGGAGAGCGCCCGCGAGCCTTTTCGGAACGCTGGCGCTGTCCGACGCCCGCTAGGCGTCTCGGACGCGCTTGTAGGTGAGAATGACGACGTCGTCACCGAGTGTCCGGGCGTTGATGAGGCGCATGGGTTTCTTGTCGCTGGTCTCGCCGAAGAGGCGCTCTCCGGCCCCGAGCACGACCGGGAAGATCTTCAGCCGCAGCTCGTCGACCAGGTCGTGCTCTACCAGGGTGCGCGTCAGCTGGAAGCTGGCGGGGACTTGGATTTCCCCGTTTAGCTCCTGCTTCAGCTCCGAGACTTCGGTCACCACGTCGCCCTTCAGGACCGTCGAGTTGTTCCAGCCGGGATCTTCGAGGGTCGAGGAGACGACGTACTTGGGCAGGCTGTTCAACCGGTCCGCCAGGGCGCCAGTCCGGGATGGCCACCGCGCGGCGAGCCACTCGTAGCTGCGCCGGCCCAGCAGCAGAGCCTCCGTGCCCAGTGCCTCGCCAAGCGTGACCTTGGCTAGCTCTGGGCGGCCCGCGATCACGCCGACCCAGCCGCCGACCCTGAAGCCCTCATCACCGGCCGGGTCCTGGATGACTCCGTCGAGCGAGACGTTGTCGCTAATGATGATCTTTCCCATGTCGGTTCTCCTTCTTGGGCTGGTGTTGTCAGCTGCACCGCCGCGGGCGGCGCGGCTTGTGAGAGTCCGGGTGCCAGCTAGACCGGGTCTCAGTCAGAGTCTTTCGGCCGGTCCCGGGACGATCGAAACGTCAGACCGAGCCGGCTCAGGGTCGATCACTTGCGTGGTACGCCGGGGGAAGCCAATCGCGGCCGTCAGCGCACCCAGGGCTGCGACGGCGAATAGCACCCAGAACGCGGCGTGGAAAGCGTTCACCCCGGCCCGCGAGACGAGGACCGTCGACACGGCAGCCACGCCGACGGCGGCCCCGATCTCGCGCATGGTTTCGACGAGCCCGGACGCCAGGCCGGTCATCGAGTGCGTGACACCGGACAGAGCGCCGATCTGTGCGGCCGGAGCAGCCATTCCCCCGGCTACGCCAGCTAGGAGCAGCGCTGGCAGCAGGTCGGTTGCGAAGTCCCCTTTAGCCGGAACCCTCGTCAGCAGCAGCAGGGAGATCGCGAGGAGCGATTGGCCCGCGACGAGCAGGCGCCGCACGCCCACCACCGCGACGAGCTTGCTTCCCGTGATCCCGGCCGCCACGAACGACGTCGCCGTTGTGGCCAGCCAGGCGACGCCCGTCCGCGTCGGCGAATAACCGAGAACCTGCTGCATCAGCAGCGAACCGAGGAAGATGAAGGCAAAGAACGCTCCGAACGTGAAGAACGCCGACAGGTTCGCCGCCACCAGCGTGCGGTTGCGCACCGCCGAGCCGGGCACCAGCGGTGACCGGGACCGCGCTTCGATTCGCGCGAAAGCGGACAGCAGCACGACGGACGCGGCGAACAGTCCGAGCGTCGACCCAGAACCCCAGCCGTGGTCGGCGCCGTGGTTGAGCGCGTAGACGAGCAGGAGCAGGCCTCCAGTGACGGTGACCGCGCCGGCGACGTCGAAGCGTTCGCTCCTGCGACGGCCGCCAGCGTCGGCGGGCAGGAAGACAGCCGCCATCGCGACGAGAAGGACGCCGATCGGAACGTTGATGAGGAAGACCCAGTGCCAGCCTGGGCCTTGGGTGAGCAGACCACTTGCGAGTACCCCGACCGACGCCGACACCCCGGTGACGGCGCCGTAGAGCCCGAGCGCTCGGTTGCGCTCGGCGCCTTCCGCGAAAGTCACGGCGAGGATCGACAGGGCGGACGGCGGGATGAGCGCCGCCCCGAAACCCTGCAGGGCCCGGACGCCGATCAGGAACCCGGCGGATCCCGCCACGCCCGCGAGCAGTGAGGCAAACGAGAACAGTGCCAGTCCCGTAAGTAGTATGCGGCGGCGCCCCAAAAGGTCGGCCATCCTGCCGCCGAGCAGCAGGAACCCGCCGAGCATGAGGCCGTACGCGATGATGACCCATTGCAAGGTGCCCTGCCCGATGCCGAGATCGCGCTGGATCGAGGGCAGGGCGACGTTCACGACCGCAACATCGAGCACGACCATAAACTGCGCCGCGCACGCCAGGACGAGGATCATTCCTTTATTTGTGTGTGCCTTGATTCCCACTATGGATTCCTTTTACGTCTCGATGGGTGCGCGTTGCACTCCAATTCCAAATGGGCCGTACCTCGATGGTTCTGGTCCGCGGGACGGGTATCTGAGAAGCGAACTTCGATCGCTTCGTCGAGGTCCTTGCGGTCGATCAGGCGGTAGCCGCCGATCTGTTCCTTGGTCTCTGCAGACCACCGCCGGTAATCAGGACCTTGCCGTCGCTAACCTGAACGAGCGACGCTACGGCTGCTTAGCCGCTAGTTATCCAGGCCGCCCATGGTCAAATTGTCCGAGCCTTCGGGCCTGCCGTCTCCCAAGGAGACGCTCGCCGGCCGACGCCGGCGCAGCGGTAGCTAGGCGTCTCGGACGATCTCGTAGGTGAGGAAGGCGAGGCCGTCACCGAC
>JBAPYC010000309.1:0-1802 GCA_049284535.1 Streptosporangiaceae bacterium | reverse complement strand
ACCCCGAGCAGACCGTCCGCACGGACGTCGAGTTGCTGCTGTCCTCGGCTGTGCTGCCGCCCGCGATCACGGTTTCCGGTCATGTCTACGACGTCACCACCGGCCTGGTCACCACCATCGTGCCGGCGACGCCAGTGCACGCCACCGCGAAGCCGCAGTGATCCAGATGTGTGACTCCCCCGCAGATCCGCGGCAGGTCGCCCGGGCAGCCCCCCGTCCGGTCACCGGGCAGGCGGCCGACCCGATAGCACTGGAGCCGGTCGACGAGGTCGTGATCACGACGCTGGTCGATAACGTCTACGACGCCCTGCTGACCGGCGATGAGCGCACCACGCGGGCGCCGTTCAGCGCGGGCACGGCGCGCGCTCCGCAATTCGAAGGCGGGTCGACCACGGTCGGGCTGATGGCCGAGCACGGGTTCTCCGCGTTGGTGAGCGTCCGCCGCGGTACCACCACGACCACGCTGCTGTTCGACACCGGGCTGTCGCCCGACGCCATGATCACTAACGCCGGCCGGCTCGGCGTCGACCTGTCGCAGATCCAGGCGGTCGTGCTGAGCCACGGCCACTTCGATCACGCCGGTGGCCTGGCCGGGTTGGCCGGCCGTCAGGGGATCCGGTCGCTGCCGATGGTGATCCACCCGCTGATCTGGACGCGCCGCCGCCTGGCCGTGCCGGGCCGCGAGCCCGAGGAGTTGCCCACGCTCAGCAGGCGAGCCCTGGAAAGCGAGGGGTTCGCGCTGATCGAGCGGCGGCAGCCGTCGCTCCTAGCGGACGGCTGCGTCCTGATTACCGGAGAGGTCGACCGGACCACCGACTTCGAGCACGGCATGCCCCCGTCGCATCAGGCGTGGACCGCCTCGCAATGGCGCCCGGACCCGCTCGTCGCCGACGACCAGGCTTTGGTCGTGAATGTGCGAGGACACGGTCTGCTGGTGCTGACGGGCTGCGGGCACGCTGGCGCGATCAACATTGTCCGGTACGCGCAGCGGCTCACCGCCGTGCCCGCCCTGTACGCACTGGTCGGCGGGCTACACCTCAGCGGCCCCGCGTTCGAGCCCATCATCGGCGCCACGATCAGCGCGCTCACCGAGATGGCTCCCACCCTCGTGGTGCCCGGGCACTGCACCGGCTGGCGTGCCCAGCACGGACTGGCGGCGGCGCTGCCGGATGCCTGGGTCGCCGGCAGCAGCGGCTCGTCGTTCCGGCTCAGCGCGGCCTGACCGCAGCGAGCAGCTCGCTAAGGAGAACAAATGACAACGACCATCATCGGGGCAACCGGCAGAGTCGGAAGCGCCGTCGTCCACCGCCTGCTCGGAACCGACCAGCCCCTGCGCGCATACGTTCGTGACGCCGGAAAGGCCCGCCGCATCTTCGGCCAGCCGAACAGGCTGGAGATTTACCAAGGTCGTTTCGATGATCCGGAAGACCTAGCCGCCGGCCTTGGCGGCACGTCGCGCATCTTCCTGGCGATGGGGTCGATCGGCATCGAGGGCAACCTTCAGCGAGCCGTCATCGAGGCAGCCAGGCGCTCAACGACACTGCGTCAATTCGTGCGCCTTTCGGTGCTAAACGCCTCGCCCACCTCGCTGGGCATCAATCAGCGTGCCCACTGGAACATCGACTTTGCCGCATCCGCGGCCCAGATTCCTTACACCACGATCCGGCCGGCCATTTTCTCAGCCTCCCTCCTGGCCGGTGCGGCCGAGATCCGGACGCGAGGGACCTGGACCGGCATCGCAGACACCGGGCAGGTCGGACTGATTGACCATAATGACGTCGCCGACGTGGCAGCACGCATCC
>JBAPYC010000308.1:0-3944 GCA_049284535.1 Streptosporangiaceae bacterium | reverse complement strand
ACGAGTGCGCCAGCGGCGGCTGCGGCACCTGCCGGGCCCGGCTGGTGGCCGGGCAGCTAGCCAGCCGGTGGCCGGGGGCGACCGGGTTGTCGGAACGCGATCGCCGCAAAGGTGACCGGATCTTGATGTGCCAGTCGGTACCGGACGGGCCGTGCCGGCTCCGCGTGCCGATCCGCGATGCCGCGCCGGGCGAGCCAACACCGGCCAGGCTGATGGGCCGCCTCGCCGAACGCGAGCTGCTCACCGCCGGCATCGCCCGGCTCGTTATCGACACCGGCCGGCCGTTTCCCTACCTGCCGGGCCAGTTCGTGCAGCTGGAGTTCGCCGACGGGGTACGCCGGGGCTACTCGATGACCCACCCGAGCCGGCCCGACCGCCAGACCACCCTGGAGCTGCTGGTGCGCGCCAAACCCGGCGGCGCCGCGTCCGGCTGGCTGTTCGGCCGGCTCTGTCCCGGCGCCGATCTCGTGGTCGAGGGACCGTACGGCCGGGCGTACGCGCAGTCACAGCCTGATCGTCCCGTGGTGTGCCTGGCCGGCGGCACCGGCCTGGCGCCCGTGCTGGCTATCGCCGGGCAGCTGACCGCCGAAGCGCCGGACCGTGCCCTTCGCCTGTACCTCGGGGTCCGCCGCGCGCAGGATCTCGTGCTCACCGACCGCCTCGCCGCGCTGGCCGGTTCCGGCGTCAGCGTCATCCTCGTCACCGAACAGGAATGCGGTGCCACCCATCCGCAGCTGGGCCGGATCCGCACCGGGCTCGCACTGGATCACGTCGCCAGCGACATCACCGACCTGAGCGGTCACGACATCTACGTTGCCGGCCCCACCCCGATGATCGACGCCACCTTGCGCCGACTGGCCAGGGACGGGACAGCACGCGCTGACCATATCTTCTTCGACCGATTCGTCTAGGCGACCGGAGACAACGATGTCAAGCACTGCAACGAGCGGGGCGACGCTGACGCGGCCGGCCTCATTGCTGCCGGATGACGACCACTACGCGCGCAACCTGATCGGCGGCCACTGGCGGTTCCCGGCCGCTCCCTACGAGTTCGAGATCCGCAACCCCGGCGACAGCACGATCACGGCCGTCGTTCCGCTCTCGTCACGTTTCGACGTCGACCGGGCGTTCGGAGCGGCCGCGGCCGCCCTGGGCGGCCCGTGGGCTGAGACGGCCGAGCGTGTCCGGATCCTCCAGGCCGTCATCGACCGGATCGAGACGAGCCGGACCGGGCTGGCCCGCCTGCAGAGCACCGAAACTGGCCTGTCCGTGCCGGACTCCCTGGAAACCCTCGGCGTCACCGTCAGCGTGGCCAAGGCGGTGCTGAGCCGCAGCCCCCACGCCGAGCCGGCCGGGAAAGGCGGAGTATCGGGCCACATCCTGTCGTGGGGACTGCCGTTCACGGAGATCGTCACGAGCGTGCTTCCCGCGCTCGCCCGCGGTGACACGGTGATCGTGAAACCGTCGCTGCGCGGGCCGCTGTCGCCGGTGGCCTTCGCCTACCTGGCCAGCCAGGCCGGGCTACCGCCCGGTGTGGTCAATGTCGTGCAGGGCACCGGGGTCGACGTCGGCGCCGAGCTGATCAGCCGGCGCGATCTGTCCGCACTGTATGTGCGCGCCGCACCCCGCACGATCGCGCAGGCCCAGCGTGCGCACGATCGTTCTGGGATCAGCTTGCACACACTGCGCGCGGGCGGCAACGTGGTGATCGTCGGGCCGCAGGGCGACGTCGATCTGGCTGCGCTCGCCGAGACGGTCGCTACCGCCGTCCGGATGAACAGCAGCGGCGGCCCGTTCGGCCTGCCCTTGCTGGCCGTCCACCAGAGCCGGGCAGAACCGGTCCTGACCGCTGTCCTCGAGCGGCTCAGCCGCACCGCCACGGCCCCGTTGCCGGCCGAACCGATCCGCCGCCGCGCGCTCGACCGGATCGGCTCCCTCGTCGCCGCCGGCGCCAAGGTGCTGGCCGGCGGAGCGAAGCTGCCCGATGACATCGCTCACCGGATGGGGTGGCGGATGCCGCCGACAGTGCTGGCCCTGGGATCGCCGGACGCACCCGCGGTAGCCGCCGAGCAGGCCAGTGTCCCGCTGGGACCGGTGCTCAGCGTCATCACCTGGCAGGACTGGACCCGGCTCGGGGCCGTCTTGACGTCCCCGCGGGCTAGGCACGGCATCGCCAGCATCTGGGGAACTGGCCAGCAGGCCGCGGCGCCGCCTGGGTTCGGCCTGGTCACCGCAGGCTCGTCCGCCTCCGCGCGGCTGAGCACGTCGCTGCCACCGGCCTGGACCGGGGGCACCCAGTGATCTCCCGGTCCTCGACCATCGACCCGGTCGGCAACCAGGTGTCCATGGACTTCGTGTTCGTGATCGACGAGATCGGCTCCCTGCAGCCCGGCCACGACAGCAGCGTCGCCCTCATGGAAGCCGCCCAGCGGTGCGGGCACCGGGTGCTGGTCACGACGGCAACCGAGCTGGGCTTCGCCGACGGCCGCGCCACGGCTGCGTGCCGCCGCGCCGAGCTGCGGCCGGCCGTACTGCACGAGGGGCGGTGGATCGCCGATTCTCAATGGTTCAGCCTCGGCCCACGGCAGCGCTACCTGCTCAACGACGCCGCCGTCGTGTTCATGCGCACCGACCCGCCGGTCAACGCCCAGTACCTGCGCGCGACCTACCTGCTGGATCTGGTCGACCCCGGCCGCACCCTGCTGGTGAACTCACCCGCGGGCGTGCGCAACGCCAACGAGAAGCTCTTCGCGCTCCGCGTACCCGAGCTCGGGCCCGCGACGCTCGTCACGGCCGACCGGCGGCAGATTCGCGACGCGGTCGGAACATGGGGCCGAGCCGTGCTGAAGCCCACCGACGGCATGGCCGGCCGCGGGATCCTGCTGCTCGACCAGGCCGATCCCAACCTGGCCTCGATCCTTGATTCAGCCACCGAGCGCGGACAATCCCAGGTGGTCATCCAGCAGTGGCTGCCCGCAGCCATCGAGGGAGACCGGCGCGTCATCGTGCTCGACGGCCAGCCCATCGGCGTCGTCCGGCGGATCGCGTGCGCCGGGGAGTTCCGCTGCAACATGGCCGCGGGCGCACGAGTCGTGGCGGATGCCGTCACCGACCGGGACCGGGCGATCTGCGCCCGGCTGGCACCGCTGCTGCGGGAGCAGGGCCTGGTGCTCGCGGGTCTCGACGTGATCGGGGACTGCCTGACCGAGATCAACGTCACCAGTCCGACCGGACTACGCGAGATCGACGCCCTGACCGGCAGCCACCTGGCGGCCGACATCGTCGCCTGGGTCGAGAGCCACTGCCACGCCATCGCCGGAACCAGATAGATGCCAGGTACCCGATCATCTTCAACATCGAGGCCAACCCACGCACGACCTGTGTGCAGGCGGCGACCCAGGGCCACGCCATCGGCCGCGCCCGGCTGGACGGAACATACGAAATCCGGTAGCACCCCGTACAACGTGGCCCCAGCGGGCGCGGCGGGCCGCGCGAGCGTGCCCTGGACGATAACCGGTTAGGCTCGGGCCATGCGAACCGCAGCATGTCATCCGTTTCTGAGGACCGCTGCCCGCATGACTGAGCGCTAACGTGGCGTCTGGTCTGACCGGAGGGCTTTGTGACAGCCATGGAGCAATTCAGCAGGCAGCACGTGGTCGACCTGCTCAATCGCATGGGGCACACCCAGCTTGCTGAGGAGGCGTCGCGAACCCTGCCCGATCCGGTCGAGGTAAATAAGGCTATAGCCTGGTGGACGCAGCACGGCCTTTCCCACGATGACCTGATTAGCCAGATGGGCGGCAGTCCCTGAGCCAGCTCCCACGTGCTGACGATGACGGAGCCGGGCCCTGCGGGCCCTCATCGCAGCGCTCAGTGGTCCTGGCGAGATTCGCCAGGACCACTGAGCTTGACCTGAACCGCTGAGCGGGCAGCAGCACACTGCG
>JBAPYC010000307.1:0-7620 GCA_049284535.1 Streptosporangiaceae bacterium | reverse complement strand
TGGTCTTCTCCGCCATGGTGATCTCCGACGAGCACACCTACGGCCCGATCGGGACCATCTTCGCCCTGCTGTCCTACCTGATCGCCATCGGCGTCGTAGTCATCCTCGGCGCGGTCGCCGGCCGCGCCTGGCACGAGCGCTCACCAGGCACGAGCGAGACCGGCCGGTTACCCGCCGCCCGACCGTTCTCAGTTGCCACCGCATGCGCGTGTCCAGGCCGTGTGCCTGGTCCGGAACGAAGGCACCGGCAGCTACGGCGCTGGCCTGGCCCGGCACGTCACCACGGCCGGTGTCCGGGTCGTTGAGATCGATCGTTCTGACCGGCAGGACCGCCGCCGCCAGGGCAAGTCCGACCCTCTTGACGCCGTCAGCGCTGCCCGCGCCGCCCAGTCAGGGCGTGCCCGCGGCGCGTCCAAGGGCCGAGACGGCGCGGTCGAGGCGATCCGTGCGCTGATGGTCGCCAAGCGCAGCGCCACGGGTGAACGCACCCAGACCATCAACCAGGCCCGGGCCCCGATCCTGACCGGCCCTGATGACCTGCGGGCCCGCTTCACCGGGCATGCCGTCGCTGCCCTGGTCGCCGAGCTGGCCTCGCTGCGGCCCCGGCCGGGCAGCACCGTCGGCTACGCCACCCGCATCGCGCTGCGTGAGCTGGGACGCCGCGCGGAGTTCCTTGACAGCCAGATCGGGCTTCTCAATGAGTTCATCGGCCCTCTCCTCGCTGCCCGCGCCCCCGGGCTGCTCGCCCTCTACGGGATCGGCCCCCACACCGCAGCGCTGCTGCTCATCGCGGCCGGGATCACCCGGAACGGCTGCACAGCGAGGCGGCCTGGGCGCACTTGTGCGGCGCTGCCCCCATCCCGGCATCCTCGGGCAAGACCGTCCGCCGCCGCTCGACCCTGGCGGCGACCGCCAGGCCAACCATGCCCTGTGGCACCGTGTTCACCCGCCTGGGATCCCACCCGCCACCCGCGCCTACGCCGAACGCCGCACGGCCGAAGGAAAATCCAAGAAGGAAATCATCAGCTGCCTCAAGCGCTACGTCGCCCGCGAGGTCTATCCGCACCTCCGCGCCACCACCGGCTAACCCGCACTCCCGGGGGGGCCTGGCCGCTAATCGGCTGCCGCACCTGTGGCCTGCGAACGATCCGCCGGCCGTCCCCGGGGCACCACAGACCTGCTGAGCGTGACCTAATAAGAGCTTTCCTCCACACCCGGAGTGGCCCATCCCTGTCTTGTCCGCATCACCAATGCAGCAAATTACCTGGGGTCGCACGGCCCAAACCAAACCCCGAATGAGACCTTGACAAACATAGGAGCATCGTTCGGCGCGTTGGCACGTTTCGACCAGCCGCTGGTCCATTACCGAGTGTGTAACTGATCTGTCGTGTCCTTCCTGGCACCGCCGGTAACCCGACAGGACAGACGATGGTCACGCGCCGCAGAGCCGCCGTCTGCCTTCGCGGTTCAGCGACTGAGCTCATCACGGTCTTCAAAGTGTCCGGGTCCTTGCGGCTGGACCAACTCGCGCCCAGACCGTAACCCGGCGGGCAGCTCTGCAGGCTGCGGCCGGGTTCCCCGCCTGCCCGGTCAGCGCGACTACGGACGCGTTCCTGAGACCGGAAACGCTAACGGATCCCGGTCGGCTTGCCGAAATTCCAGCTCGTCGTCATGATGAGATCACCGGGTTACAGCTGTGGCGAGGGACACTTGAGGGGCACTCTCAAAGCCATATTTGATCGTACTAGTTTTCGACATACCCGACTGGACTGGAGCCCCGTTACGGAATCAAAGCGTAGACCTTCTCCTTACCATGCATGTAAGCTGCGTCTGGCCACGTCCCGCTGAATCGTGTTATTGCACGCCAGAGCAACAGCCTTGTCTGGCTGGGTCCAGCTCCGTCTGCCGATGGCTGATGTCGTTGTCACTTGATCTGTCACTGACTTTTTCACTCACTCATGAGCGGAGCAGGGCAATAAACTGAGTCGGTGACGGCCTGATCCCTGAAAATCGACGGTGCCGTGATCATGGCGTGCCGAGAATGATGGCTGGCCACGGTGACACAGTTCTCAGGCGGCGGTGGCTGTGGTGTCGCTGACAGGTAGCCGCACCGTCCGGTCGCCGAAGTCGGCGACTAGGTCCAGGCGGCCGCCGAGCGCTTCGACATAGCGGGCGATGACCTCGAAGGAAATTACCTCGCCGTGCTCGATCTGGGAGATCCGGGCGATACTCACCCCGAGGGCCGCGGCAATGTCTTTCTGGGCCAGGCCGAGCTGCTTGCGGGTGTCGGCGAGCTGGTGCCCTCGGTTCTCGGCGAGCAGCCTGCGGGCTCCTGCCTGGATCTCCTCGGCGGAGACGCCGGCCGCATGAAGTTCTTGCTCCAGGGTTTCCCAGTCCTGCGGGGTCCGCTTCGGCATGGTCATTCCTCTTCGTCAGCGGTGTAGTCGATGTAGAGCTGTTCGGCTAGGGGGATGTTGTCGCGGTACCAGCGTGCCCAGTTACCTGCCTTGTCACCGCCCAGAAGCAGCAGCGCTGACCTGGTGGGGTCGAAGGCGAAGATAATCCTTATCTCCGATCGTCCCCTCGAGCCAGGACGCAGCTCTTTGAGATGGTGGATCTTCGTGGCCTTGAGCCGGTCCACCAGCGGTCGGCCCAGCGTCGGCCCTTCTTCGCGGAGCGCGGCCACAGCCTGCGCCACCTGGGTCGCCGAGCCCAAATCTTGCTTGATCAGGGCAGTGAACCACGCGGCGTACTCGTCCGTGACCTTCACAGTCCAGGCCACCCGCGCCTCCTGATTAAAGGGACAGCTTAACTTTAGAGGTCGGCAGCAGCCAGCCGCAACCGGGCTTATTCGGGGTCCTCGCGGGTCGCCCGCTCAGCTCACGCGATGAGGCCCCCGGACGGCTCGGTAGTGTTCTCGGGTGACCACGGTCGCTGACGACCTGATCGGCCTCGCTCACGATGCCGGCATCCTTCATTCACGAGGTCGCTGATCTCGGCTATCTGGAGCGGCACGGTATGGCCGGCGATGCCCTTCAGCGGATGGCCGCGCTGCACACCGGCTTTACGGAAGTCGGGGCCGTCGCCGAACGCGCAGAAGTCCGCGAACCGATCCTCAATCACTGCCTGCCCGCCGGGCCGGACGCCATCTCCCGGCCGCGTGGGAGCGGCGTGCCGGACACGGCTTCAGCGGGAAAAACCACCACGGGTCGCGACGGCCTGCGGCTGACGCTCGCTGCCTGCGGGCATGACCATTTGCCCAACGGTGCTGCCGTCAGCTGAAACGGTCCAGATCGGGCCACCGGATCGTGGCCCCAGTTCATCAGTGATAACGCCACCGGGATACACCGGCATTTTCGGCCTGGCGGCGCGTGATGAGCCCCGCTGATCCTCAACGATCCGGCGATGCGGCTGAGCGTCGAGTACTGGGCTACTACCACAGGAAAGCTCACACTTTCGACTATAATTCGAACAGCATTTCCTGCCGAGGCAGTACTGCGGTGCAGCTCAAATTAGAGCTATCCTGCAGATCAGTAGACGTGGGCGCAGTTCTCACGCCCACAGGGCACACGCCGCTTTGGGATTCCGCCGGTCAGGCACCGGGATTCCACTGCGCCGAGAGCCACTCCAGGTCCGTTTCATCCCTGGTCCTCGCATCCTGCTCGCGGGCAAAGAGCGCTTCGGTCTTGGTTAGGACGAGCGTGTAGGGGCTGCCCTGCCGCCTGGTCATGTGGGTGACGGGCAGTTCGGCCGCGTCGACCCGGGAGTGGATGTGCTGCCTGCGCTGCTTCGCGAGCGGCCACTCGAAGGTCCGCCGGGCCTTGTCATTCAGGAACGCGCGGAGGGTATCGCACAGGTCGCAGGTGCAGCCGCCCGCGGGCAGTTCGATCGACCAGTCGCCGGATGCGCGGCGCGGGCGGTCCAGTCGGGTGCGGAGCCGTGGCGCGCAGTCGGCTGCCAGATAACCGAACCCGGCCTTAATGCACGTGCCGTCCCCGGGCAGCTCCGCCGCTACGCGCAGCGCGGACATCTCCAGCGCGGTCACCGCGTCTCCTTGCTTGCGGATATAGCCGGTCACCGTGTCTCGGGTGCCAGCCGCCCCGATCACGGCGGCGGCCGTCAGCACCGAGGCGAGCGGTTTACCCAGGCCGCCGAGTTTCTCGTCGCGGTGGCTGGGCGACGACGACGTCAGTCCTGCGCCGATGTCCTGGCCGAGCCATTCCCATGCCAAGTCAACGAGCTGCTGCGCGGCCAGGGTGCCGACGCTGCCGGTGGCGTGCAGCCCCTTGCACAAGGCGGGCAGCGAGTCGGCCACCCACTGCGGCCGCGCCTGTCCCCCGCCGTACGCCCAGGCCGGCTGATCCCCGCCGAACCACGTCCGCAGCAGCTCCACCGTCCACCGCTGCCCGTGGCCGCCGGCGATCCTCGCGAACGACTCCACTTGCGCGTCGGTCAGGCTCTCAATCCGAAACGGACGCAACAGCAGGGCCGCGGTTTCGGGGTCCGCGACGGCGTCGGCCGCACGCAGCGCCTTGCCGAGCAGGCCGGAGGTCCTGCCGTCTTCTCCCGGAGTCCGGCCCCGCACCGCGGCATCCCAGAAGGGCGCCAGCGTCGTCGCGGCGGCTCGCGCGCCCGGCACGTCGCCCGCCGACGCCATCGCGGCGAGCTCAGCTAGAGCCCAGGCCGGGGAGGTCTCGGCGCGGTTCGCGAAGGCCTGATCACGTGGCCATACGACGACCGCCGCCCTGTGATACCAGCGGTCCAGTGTGTTACCCCAGTTACCCATGTAGCCCTCGTACTCCGAGGAGTACGCTGCGAAGTCGCCCGTCGGAGTGGACGCGCACACCTCATCGCCGTCCACCGACAGCGATGTCTCCTCCAGGCGGGTGCCTTCCGGGCCGGTCCAGTGGGTGAGGGTGACCTCGGAGTCGATCAGCTCCTGGACGTCGTACTCGCGCTCGCTTTCACCCGCGTCGTCGGAGTCCTCGTCATCGTCGTACTCGTTGTACCAGTCCCGGTATCCGTAGCCCTCATCGTCTGCGAACGCGCTGTGCGTCGTCTTGATGTCGGCGAGCGCGAGGACGGACTCGCAGCCTGCCCTGCCCGCCGCAGCGCGCAGCAGCGCTACCCGGCTCACGTCCGCGCCCTTTAGCCGACGCCAGTTCAGGCCGCGGGGCGTGTACTCGTGGTCGAGGAGATAGACGAGCCGGTTCGGCGGATCGTTCGCGGGTCCGCTGTAATAGCGTGGCACCGGCGTGCTGAAATGCTCCCGGAGCAGGTCGGCCAGTTCGGCGACCATCCCGTCATCATCCTCCGGGCGGCTGGCGTCGCCACGCAGGAGCAGGTTGTACGTGAGCGTAATCCGGTAACCCGATGTCACCCTTAGCACCTCGTGCCGGCAATCAGCGTAGAAGGCGACGAGCGACAGCGCCGTCTTCGACCCCCGGTAGGCCTTCCACTCCTCATTGTGACCCACCATGAGCTCGCCGCCTGTGTAGCTGGACGGCAGCGTAACCACCAAGGTCCCGACCATCGAGTCGTCCTTCTCAGAGTCCTGGTGGACGAGGAAGAACTGGTTCGGCTCATAGACCAGGAGAGAGCGAAGATCGGCGGTCAGCTCGGCGGCGTGGGGCAGTCCCAGCTCTTCTTTCACCGTGGCGAGAATGTCCGTCAGCGTGGCGTCATCCCATCCGGCTCGGACCAGGTGCTTGGGGATCTCCCACGTGTCGCGGACATCCGCATCGGTCACTGTCTCCTCGCCACGGCCGAAGCTGGCCGACTGACCCAGGCCGGCCAGCTTGCGGGCCTTTGCCGGTGTCACCGGGAACCTGACCTGCCCGAAGCCCTCAACCTGCAGGCTCAAGTCGGCCATCTTCGCCGTCAGCTCCACGCTGAACGCGGTCTGCGCATCGGCCCGCAGCATCCTGGCCAGCCGGTCATGCGCCGCCATCGCCATGGCACTGGCCCTCCCGCATCCCAGGAAACCGTCTCAATTCCTCTAGCGCGACCCTAGTGAACCATCGCAAGCTGCAAGCCACGCTTCCGCTAATTGCAGACGGACAGCGTACGGCTCATCCAACCGTGGATTCCCGTACCACAGCGATACGGCCGCTCGGCGCAGCCGTCGCCAGACGTCCTCAAACGGTCCTGGGTTTCCCCTCGTAACGTGGACACATCGCCTTAAGGAGGGCGGCGATGGGAGAAACACGCAGGAAGTTCGATCAGGACTTCAAGGAGGGCGCGGTCCGGCTGGTCCGTGAGACCGGCCGCCCGATCGCGCAGGTGGCCAAGGACCTGGCGATCAAGGAGGGGACCATGGGGGAACTGGGTCAACGCGGACAAGCGGCGCCGCAGCGACGGGAACGGGGCGCTGACTGAAGACGAGCGCACCGAGCTGGCCCGGCTGCGGAAAGAGAACGCGGAGCTGGCGATGGAGCGTGATGTCCTCAAGCGCAGTGTCGCCCTCTGGGTCAAGGACGCGATGGGGCGGTAGCGGTGGCCGCCCTGATCGCCACCCAGAGGGATGAGCACCGGATACCGCACGCGGTAGCCTGCCGGGCCCTGGGGGTACCTGTATCGCTTGAATAATCGATTGAGGGACTGACCTGCGCTTTCGCCAGCAGGCGTGACGTGGTGCTGGTTAGCTTGCCGGGTGCTGCTCAAGATCGTCTATTCGCTTACGTGCCAGGTACCCGGCCTGGTCCGCCTGGTGTTCCGCAGCGACCTGGCGAAGGATGCCGAGGTGCTAGTGCTCCGGCATGAGAACGCGGTACTGCGGCGGCACGTCAGCCGGGTGCGGTATGAGCCGGCTGACCGGGCCTGGTTGGCCGCGTTGGCACGGCTTGTACCGCGTGGGCGCTGGCCCGAAGTCTTCCGCGTGACGCCAGCGACGCTGCTGGCCTGGCATCGCAGGCTAGCGGCGAGGAAATACGGCAAGAGCAAGCGGCGCAAGCCAGGACGCCCGCCGACAAGCCCCGGCGTTGCCCGCCTTACCGTCCGCCTGGCGAGAGAGAATCCGCTGTGGGGACACCCACGGATCCATGGTGAGCTCATGAAGCTCGGCGTGACACTTGCACCGTCGACCGTGTGGGAGATCCTGCATGCCGCAGGCATCGATCCGGCACCGCGACGCTCGGGCCCGGGCTGGCGGCCGTTCCTGCGCGCCCAGGCTGCTGGGATCGTCGCAGTCGATTTCCTGCACGTGGACACCGTGCTGCTGAAGCGCATATACGTGCTGGTGTTCATCGAGCATGGCACCCGCCGGATGCACATCGGCGGGGTCACCGCGAACCCGACCGGCGAGTGGACCGTGCAGCAGGCCCGCAACCTCGCCCTCGACCTCGGTGAGCGGTTCGGGGACTTCCGGTTCCTGATCCGCGACCGCGGATCGAGCTTCACTGCCTCCTTCGATGCCGTCTTCCAGGCCACCGGCACCACGATCGTGCGCACCGCGGTGCAGGCGCCGCGGATGAACGCGATCTGCGAGCGCCTCGTCGGCACGCTGCGCCGCGAAGTCCTCGACCGGACGCTGATCCTCGGTGAGGCGCACCCGCGCGCCGTTCTCACGGAATATCAGACGCACTACAACACCGCCAGGCCGCAGCAGGGAATCGCACAGCA
>JBAPYC010000306.1:0-4168 GCA_049284535.1 Streptosporangiaceae bacterium | reverse complement strand
GCGCAGCAGGACGTGGCTCGCGGGCTCCCGGTCCGCCGGGCGGCGGGCGTGCGTGTTGCCGGTCGTGGTCGTCATCGTGGCTCCCCCCAGCGATCTTGACCGCTCACCTGCACGGAGCGCCGCCGGGCACGGCCTGATACACAGGGCCCGGGCTTATGCTGACCGGTAGCTGACTGGGCCCGAGGTCAGAGGCCGCGACGACGGGAGGAGCCGATGCTCCCACCCAGGCTGATCCGCCGCCTGGTGGTGGCACCGCTCGTCGTGGTCATCTCGCTCGTGCTCATCGCGCTCTCCCCCGTCCTGGCCGTCCTGGCCCTGGTGGCCGGGCTGATCGCGCTGCCCCGGGCCGGGCACATGCGCAGCCTGCGGCTGACCGGTTTCACGCTGACCGGGCTGGCCGCCGAGACCGCGACGCTGTTCGCGCTGGCCGGGCTGTGGATCGTGGCCGGGTTCGGCCGGCGGCTGGGCACCGAGCCCTATCAGGCCCGGCACTACGCGCTCGTCCGCTGGTTCCTGGACGTCATGTACGCCGCGGCCGAACGGACCTACGGCCTGCACGTCCTGATAGAAGAGCCAGAACCCAGCGGGGAAGAGCGGATCGCCCGGGCCACCCGCCCGGTCATCGTGCTGTCCCGGCACGCCGGGCCCGGTGACTCATTCCTGCTCATCCACCAGCTGCTGTCCGCCTACGCCCGCCGCCCCCGGGTAGTGATGAAGGCCGCCCTGCAGCTCGACCCCACCCTGGACATCCTCGGCAACCGGCTGCCCAACGTGTTCATCCGCCGCGATGAGATGGGCGAGAAACTCTTCACCGCCAAGATCAGGGAGCTCGCCCAGGGGCTGGACGAGCACGGCGCGCTGGTCATCTTCCCCGAAGGCGGCAACTGGACCCCTGTCCGGTGGCGGCGCGGCATCCGGCGGCTGGAGACCCAGGGACATGAGGACCTGGCCAGCCGCGCCCGGGCCATGCCGAACCTGCTCCCGCCCAGGCCCGGCGGGGCGCTCGCCGCCATCACCGCGTGCCCCGAGGCCGACGTGATCTTCGTGGCTCATTCGGGGATGGACTCGATCATCACCGTCGGGGATGTGTGGAGCCGGTTCCCCATCAACCAGGCCATCAAGGCCCGCTGGTGGCGGGTACCGCACGACCAGGTCCCACGGTCAGTTCCGCATGAGACACAGGTCAAGTGGCTCTATGACTGGTGGGAGCTCATCGACGCCTGGATCACCGCCCACCAGCCCCACGGCCCAGCGCAGGCCGAAGACACAGCGCAGGCCGAAGACACAGGCAAGCATCAGGACCCGGCGCTACCCGAAGGCGAAACCGCCGAGCCAGTCGGGGAATGACCGCAGGCCGGGTTACATCGCAGCGATGTTGGGATGGCTGGCTGGGACCCGCTGGCCGGCATAGTTGGCCGGCCCTGGCCTGACGCCCAGGTTAGCCAGGTCCACCCCGGCGTCGATGAGGGGCGATTCGGCCCGCAGGGCGAAGGCGCGTCCCGCGGCGACTTGGTTCGCAGCGGTCTTCGTCCGCAGGTTCAGCACCGGTCCCTTCGTCTTCGGGGCGGCGGTGAATCCGGCCGCATGACCGGCGCGTCAATTCTCGAAGATACGCATGCCACAGGAGCCGGACCCACCGTAGCGGAATGACTGCCTCGCCGTGCAGGGAGTTGGCATTCCTGTCATTTGCCTCATCTGAGCGGGATGGCCTCCCTGGAGGTTTTCAGGATGGCGGCCGGTCCCCTGGTGTTGAGGAAGTCGGCCGCCTGGTGGTTGGCCTGTTGCCTGAGCGGACCCGCTGCGGTGGCGTTGATGCCCTCCGGGGTCCGGCCGCTCTAGGCCTTGGACAGTCGCGACCGGATTTGCTCTGCGGGGTGCTCCGGGGGCAGCACAGCAAGTATGGCAACCTCGACGCCACCGCCTCGCTCGACAGTGGGGCAATGCCTCGCCATGGACAGCGCTGTGTCAAGATCGTCGGCGGTGACGATGGAGTAGCCGCCGAGCTGAGTGGACTGCCCGGCCTCACCGAGCACTGTCGCGGGCTCAAAGACCGGCCAGCCGGGGTCCACGACGCTGGGTGCGATGACGTCGTTGAGGAACGCACCCCACGCCGCCACGCCATCGGGGTCAGCGAGGGCGTCGTAACTCTTCGCTGAGCGGTAGCTGAAGATGAACTGGGGCATTGGTCTTGTCCTTCCTGTTCGTGCCTGGCACGGAGCCGGCATCAAGGTCCGTCACCCATGCAGACACCGGCGGGCGGCCCGAGGGGGCGGCCGGTTTGCGGCACAATGGCGGCGTGACTGCCGACCTCCTGGCCCGGGCGCAGGCCGGGGACGCTGACGCGTTCGGTGAGCTTGTCCAGCCGCACCGGCGTGAGCTGGAAGTGCATTGTTACCGCATCCTCGGCTCCGTCAGCGACGCCGAGGACGTCCTGCAGAAGAGCCTGCTGGCAGCCTGGCAGGGCCTGGGCGCCTTCGAGGCGCGGGCCTCGGTCCGCACCTGGCTGTACCGGATCGCCACCACCCGCAGCCTGAACGCGCTGCGCTCGGCGCGGCGGCGGCCGCAGGCCGGCTGGCCACCGCCCGGTATCGACGCCCCCGAGCCGACCCGGCTGGGCGAGACACCGTGGCTGGAGCCCTACCCGGACATCCTCCTGGACGGGCTCGCGGATGCGGCGGCTGGCCCGGAGGCCCGGTATGAGGCCCGCGAGGCGATCTCGCTGGCCTTCATCACCGCTTTGCAGATGCTGCCGCCGCGCCAGCGCGCGGTCCTGATCTTGCGTGACGTCCTGGACTTCCCGGCCCGCGAGGTGGCGCACATCCTCGGCACCACTGAGGAGTCGGTCAAGAGCGCGCTCAAGCGCGCCCGCGCGACCCTGCAGCGCCAGCTACCGCCGTCAGAGGGGCGGGAACCGCCGCCGCCGCGTGGCTCGCCAGCCGAGCAGGATCTCGTGGACCGGCTCACCAGGGCCTACCAGAACGGCGACGTGGATGGCCTGGTTGCCCTTCTGACCGAAGACGTGCTGATGACCATGCCGCCGATACCGCTGGAGTACCTGGGCCGCGAGCTCGTGGCCCGGTTCCTCCGCGCGGCCATTTTCCGGCCCGGCATCGCCCACCGGCCGGTCCCGGCCCGGGCCAACGGCCAGCCCGCCCTTGTCATGTACCACCCCGACCCGCAGTCCGGCACCGCCCGCGCCAGCGGCGTGCTGGTCTTTACCCTCTCCGGCAGCCGCGTCAGCGCGATAACCCGTTTCGATGACACTGTGTTGCCCCGCTTCGGGGTTCCCGCGACCCTTCCGGGCTAGCTGCGGCCCGGTCACTACCGGCAGCGGGAATGGCTCCTGAGTCTGGGCGTCCATGGCTACGGCAGCAAGCCGGTCAAACCTGGCAACACCACGCCTCAGATGACAACTACCTGGGAAAATGACATCTGAGATGACAAGTAGGCAGTCCAATGACATCTTCAGCGGACTCCCTGCACCCTCAAACCCCTGAATGGACACCAGGATTGGCATTCGGCGAGTGTTCCAAGTGGTATCTGACCTCGGCGGCATAGGCGGCCCGGTGTCTGGGAGGCGTGCTGCCGACGGTGACCTGGATGCCTGCAGGCAGACGATGACAGCACATTCCAGCCGTACCGTGCCAAGGTTAATCAGCTGATGCAGGAATTATCTGAATGTTCCGCGCTTGACTCCCCGACCATCAGCGGCCAGCTGCGCCGCTAGTCCTCGTCGCCGATCTCCGTGAGCAGGTCCTCAGCCGTCTCCATGCCCTTGCGCCAGACGGACCGGGAGATGATCTTCTTCGGATCAGCCCGGTGGCGGTACTTGCGGGCGATGTCGGTGCCCTCTTCCAGCAGGCCCTCGGACAGGGTTGTCGGCTGGAGGCCGAGGCCGAGGAACTGGTCGTTAGTGACGATCAGCTCGTTCTCTTCGGCTTCGCGGCGGGGGTTGGGCAGGTAGGCGACATCTACGCCCATGATGTCGGAGACCAGCTTGGCCAGGCCGAGGACCTGGTGGGTCTCGGTGACCTGGTTCAGGACCCGCGGGCGTTCGCCGGACTGAGGCGGGTTGCCGATGGCCAGCTCAATACATCGGACGGTGTCGCGGATGTGGATGAAGGCGCGGGTCTGGCCGCCGGTGCCGTGCACGGTCAGGGGGTGGCCG
>JBAPYC010000305.1:0-3632 GCA_049284535.1 Streptosporangiaceae bacterium | reverse complement strand
GCATAGCGCAGGTCGATCTCCTGCTGGCCGGGCGCGCCCTCGTGGTGGCTGTACTCCACCGAGATGCCCATGGACTCCAGCATCGTGATCGCGGTCCGGCGGAAGTCGTGGGCGATGCTGTGCGGAGTGTGGTCGTAGTAGCCGCCCGTGTCGATTGGGTCCGGCTTGTCGCCCGGCCCGGGCCGCTCCTTGAGCAGGAAGAACTCGATCTCGGGATGCGCGTAGAAGGTGAATCCCAGCTCGGACGCGCGGGCCAGGTTGCGCTTGAGCACCCAGCGCGGGTCCGCGTACGACGGTGACCCGTCGGGCAGCAAGATGTCGCAGAACATCCGGGCCACACCGGGATACTCGCCCCGCCACGGCAGCAGCTGGAACGTCGACGGGTCGGGCCGGGCAATCATGTCCGCCTCGTAAACGCGGGCGAAGCCCTCGATGGCCGAACCGTCGAAGCCGATGCCGTCGGCGAAGGCGCCCTCGAGTTCGGCGGGGGCCACCGCCACCGACTTCAGGGTGCCCAGCACGTCAGTGAACCACAGCCGGACAAACCGGATGTCACGTTCCTCGAGCGTGCGCAGCACGAACTCTTCCTGCCTATCCACGGTAATCACCTTAGACGCTCCCGATTGCATTACTAGCCCCCGGCGACCCCGGCTCGGCGGGCGCGCGCACGTATCCGTCGAGTGTGCCCGCCCGGTATTTCATCCTGGTTACCAGGAGCCAGGCGGTCGCGGATGCTGAGGCGAGACCGGCTGAGCGGGGCACGAGGTCGGCCCGTTCGGCTCTGGTAGACGACGCCAGCCGGGCACCGGGGGTCAGCCGGGCACCGCTTAGGCTGGAGGCGTGACAAAGCTGAGGATCGCGCTGGCCCAGGTCAATGCCACGGTAGGGGACCTGGACGCAAACGCCGAGCTGATCGTGGAGTGGACGCGCCGGGCCGCTGCCCGCGGCGCCCGGGCCGTGGTGTTCCCGGAGATGATGCTGACCGGGTACCCGGTGGAGGACCTCGCGCTGCGGGTGTCGTTCGTGGAGGCCTCCATCCGCACACTGCACGAGGTGACCGCGCGGCTGGCGGCCGAGGGCCTGGGCGGGATCGCCGTCGTGACCGGCTACCTGGACCGGCGGGCCGACCTGGCGCCGCGCACCGGGCTGCCGACCGGGGCCCCGCTGGACGCGGCCGCGCTGCTGTACGGCGGCCAGGTCGTCATCACCTCGGCCAAGCACCACCTGCCCAACTACGGGGTGTTCGACGAGTTCCGCTACTTCGTGCCCGGCAACACCCTGCCGGTATTCCGGCTGCCCGCACCGGACGGGCAGAAGGTGGATATCGCCATCGCGATCTGCGAGGACCTATGGCAGGAGGGCGGCCCGGTGGCGGTCTGCGCCCGGTCCGGCGCGAGCCTGCTGCTGGTGCCGAACGCCTCCCCCTATGAGCGCGGCAAGGACGACGTCCGGCTGGACCTGTGCGTGCGCCGGGCCCGCGAGGCCGGGGCCGCGCTCGCCTACGCCAACATGATCGGCGGGCAGGACGAGCTGGTCTTCGACGGCGACTCGATCCTGGTCGCCGCGGACGGCACGCTGATCGCGCGCGGGCCGCAGTTCACCGAGGCGCTGGTCGTCGCCGACCTGGACCTGCCGGCCGCGGCCGGCGACCCGCCCGCCGACCAGCCGGTCGACGCCGGGGACGGCAGCACGATCACGATCCGGCGGGTGAGTCTGCCGGCGCCCGAGGAGGTGGGCGCGGGGGTGGGCGAGGCCGCGGAACCCGGGGAAGCCGAGATCTTCTGGCCGCGGCTGTCCGACCCGGCCGAGGTCTACGCCGCCCTGGTCACCGGCACCCGGGATTATGCGCGCAAGAACAAGTTCCGTTCGGTCATCCTGGCCCTGTCGGGCGGGATCGACTCGGCGCTGACGGCCACCATCGCGGCCGACGCGGTCGGCCCGGACAAGGTGCACGTGGTGCTGATGCCGAGCCGGTACTCCTCGGAGCACTCGGTCATCGATGCCGAAGACCTGGTGCGGCGCCAGGGCCTGCACTCGGTCATGATCCCGATCGCCTCGATCGTCGACGCGTTCACCAAGGAGCTCACCCCGCACGGATTCCCCGAGTCCGGGCTGCCCCCGGAGAACCTGCAGGCGCGGGTCCGGGGCGTGGTGCTGATGGGGCTGTCCAACTCGGGCGGCCATCTCGTCCTGACCACGGGCAACAAGAGCGAGCTGGCCACGGGCTATTCGACCCTGTACGGGGACTCGGCAGGCGGGTTCGGCCCGATCAAGGACGTGCTGAAGACGATGGTCTGGGAGCTGTCCCGGTGGCGGAACGCGGAGGCAGAGCGGCTGGGCCTGACGCCGCCGATCCCGGAGAACTCCATCACCAAGCCGCCCAGCGCCGAGCTCGCACCCGGGCAGATGGACACCGACTCGCTGCCGTCATACGACGTGCTGGACGCGATTCTGGACGATTACGTCGAGAAGGACATGGGCACAGCGCAGCTGATCGCGGCCGGGCACGACCCTGAGCTGGTCGAGCGCATAGTCCGGATGGTCGACGCGGCCGAGTACAAGCGGCGGCAGTACCCGCCGGGGCCGAAAATCAGCCAGAAGAACTTCGGCCGCGACCGGCGGCTGCCGATCACGAACCGCTGGCGTGAGGTGGCACCCTGACGCCGTAACTCCTGGCCGTAACGCTGCCGGAACGCTTGCGTCCTAGAGTGACGCCATGAGACACCGTGCCGTTTCCTGGACGCTGGCCGGGCTGACCGCACTCGTCTTCGCGACAGCGCTGACGCTGCTGGGCCTGGACGCCCGGTATATCGACGCGGGCAAGCTCGGCTTCGAGGCCGTGATGGCCGTGGCCATCGTGCTCTACGCGGGCACCGGTCACCTGCTCATGGCGCGGCGGCCCGGCAACGTCATCGGATTGCTGCTGGCCCTGGTCGGATTGCTGCTGGCCCTCGAGATGCTGACCGAGCAGTATCCCCTCTACGGGCTGGTCACGGCCCCGGGCTCGCTGCCCGCGCCGCGGCTGGTGGGCTGGTTCAGCGTGCTCATGGCCGTCCTGGCTGTGTTCCTGCTCCTTTTGCTGGTTCTGCTGTTCCCCGACGGGCGGCTGCCGTCCCGCCGCTGGCGCCCGGCGCGGACGGGAATCCTGGTCGTCATGGCTGCCGCCGTGGTGAGCCAGATGCAGGCGGGCCAGTACATCAGCGGGGGGCTGACCGACATCCTGGATGATTCCAAGTCCAGCTACCCGAACCCGCTGGGCATCTTCCCCCAGCACGGATGGTTCGCGGGGTTCGTGGCCGCGGTCGTGATCGCCACCTTCGCCGCCGCCCTCTGCGCCGTCGCCTCGGTGTTCGCCCGGCGGCGCGGGGCCAGTCCCGAGCTGCGCAAGCAGCTGGCCTGGCTCGGTTACGTCGGTATCGTCACGGTCTTCTGGATTCTGCTGCTGGTCCCGGGCGCGGCCCTCTCGCCGGGCCGCAACGAATCTCTCGGCACCGTGCTGTGGGTTGTGATGGTGCTGACGCCGGTGGTCGGCATCCCGGTGGCCTGTGTGGTGGCGGTGCTGAAGTACCGGCTGTACGACATCGACCGGGTGATCTCCCGCACCGTGTCCTACGCCATCGTGACCGCGCTGC
>JBAPYC010000304.1:0-8686 GCA_049284535.1 Streptosporangiaceae bacterium | reverse complement strand
TCCTCGTACAGGGCCTGGGCGATGCCCTGGGCCAGCCCGCCGTGCACCTGGCCATCGACGATCATTGGGTTGACCACGGTCCCGATGTCGTCGACACACACATACGAGCGGATCGTGACGAAGCCGGTCTCGGTGTCGACCTCAGTCGCGCACAGGTGGGTGCCGTGCGGGAACGAGAAGTTGTCCGGGTCGTAGGTGGCGTCGGCGTCGATGGACGGCTCGACGCCGTCCGGCAGGTTGTGCGCGGCGAAGGTGGCCAGCGCGATCTCGGCGATGGTGATGCCCTTGTCCGGGTCGCCGCGGACCGAGAACCGGCCCGGTGTCCACTCCAGGTCATCGGCCGAGGCCTCGAGCAGCCCGGCCGCGATGGCCTTGGACTTCTCGATGACCTTGTCGCAGGCCGAGACCAGGGCCATGCCGCCCACGGCCAGCGACCGGGACCCGTAGGTGTCCATGCCCTTCGGCGAGCTCTGCGTGTCACCGTGCAGCACCCGGATGTTCTCGAACGGCACGCCCAGCTGGTCGGCCACGATCTGGCTCCATGCCGTCTCATGTCCCTGGCCGTGCGCGCTGGAGCCGGTGACGACCTCGACCGCGCCGGTGGGCAGCATCCGGATCGAGGCGTGTTCCCAGCCCCCGGCGCCGTAGGCGAACGCGCCGAGGACCCGGGACGGGGCCAGCCCGCACATCTCGGTGAAGGTGGAGATCCCGATGCCGAGCTGCACCGGGTCACCGCTCGCCCGGCGCAGCTCCTGCTCCTTGCGGAGCTCGTCGTAGCCGAACAGTTCCTTGGCCCTGGCCGTGGCCGCCTCGTAATTGCCCGAGTCGTAGGTCAGGTTGGCGATCGTGGTGAACGGGAATTCCTCGTGCTTGATCCAGTTCCGCTCGCGGACCTCCAGCGGCTCCAGCCCCAGCTCGGCGGCCAGCTCGTCCATCATCCGCTCGACGCCGAAGGTGGCCTCGGGCCGTCCCGCACCGCGGTAGGCATCGGTGGGCATCTTGGTGGTGAAGATGCCGCGGCACCGGAAAGAGTAGGCGTCCATCTTGTAGATGGCCGGGAACATCAGCGCACCCAGGATCGGCACGCCCGGTGTGACCAGCATCAAGTAGGCGCCCATGTCGGCCAGCAGGTCAACCTCGAAGCCGCGGATCCGGCCGTCGCGGTCGGCAGCCATCCGGAGCATCTGCCACTGGTCACGGCCGTGGTGCACGGTCATGTTGCCCTCGCTGCGCGACTCGGTCCACTTGACCGGGCGCCCCAGCTTGCGGGTGATCAGCATGGCCAGCACTTCCTCGGCCGTCACCTGCAGCTTGGACCCGAAGCCGCCACCCACGTCGGGCGCGATGACCCGGATGTTCTGCTCCGGGATGCCCGTCACCATGGCCAGCATGAGCCGCAGGATGTGCGGGATCTGGGTCGCCGACCACAGGGTGAACTCCCCGCCCACGCACGAGCAGACCACCGCGCGGGGCTCCATGGCCGCGGGGATCAGCCGCTGCTGGCGGTAGGTGCGCTCGATCACCACGGGCGCGTCCCGGAAGGCCGCGTCCACGTCGCCGTTGGCGAAGACGAAGTCGAAGCTCTGGTTGCCGGCCTCATGCACCTTGGGCGAGTCCGGCTGGATGGCCTGCCTCATGTCCAGGACCGGGGGCAGCTCCTCGTAGTCCACCTCGATGGCGGCGAGGGCGTCGGCTGCCTCGTAGCGGTCACGGGCCACTACGCAGGCCACGGCCTCGCCGACGTAGCGGACCTCGTCGGTCGCCATCGGCGGGTGGGCCGGGATCACGATGTCCGGGGTGACCGGCCACGCGCAGGGCAGGCTGCCCTGCTCCTCGGCGAAGTCGGCGCCGGAGTAGGCGGCGATCACGCCCGGCTCGCTCCGGGCCGCGCTCACGTCGACCGACGTGATCCGCGCGTGCGCGTACGGGCTGCGCAGGAACGCGATGTGCAGCATGCCCGGTAGCTGGATGTTGTCGGTCCAGTTGGTCTGGCCGGTGATCAGCCGCTCGTCCTCTTTGCGCAGGCGGGCCCGGCCGAACTCCGCAGTCCGGGTCTCCTGCGTCTCGTCGATCTCCGCGGTCATGAGCTCACTCCCGTCTCGGCCGCGCGCCGCACGGCGCGGACGATGTTCTCATAGCCGGTACAGCGGCACAGGTTGCCTTCCAGCCCTTCGCGGATCTCTTCGTCGGTGGGGTTCGGGTTCTCCCGCAGCAGGTCGGACGCGGCGATGATCATCCCCGGCGTGCAGTAGCCGCACTGCAGCGCGTGCATTTCGTGGAAAGCCTGCTGCAGCGGGTGCAGGCCGCCGTTCGCCATCGCCTGGATCGTGGTGATGTCGGCGCCGTCCGCCTGCACGGCCAGGACCGAGCAGCTCTTGACCGATTCGCCGTTCATCAGCACCGTGCATGCGCCGCAGTTGGAGGTGTCGCATCCAATAGGGGTACCGGTCTTCCCCACGACTTCCCTGAGGTAATGCACGAGCAGCAGCCGCGGCTCGACGTTATCGACGTATTTAACCCCGTCTACTGTGACGGTGACCTCTGTCATGCGCGATCCTTCCAAGGAACTCGGGCGTGAGAGCCAATTTAGGCCCTGAGGCCATGCTGCACCAGTATCGATCTGAGGCACTCATCCGGCGGGTGGCTACAGATGGGCTGAGGTTAGGGCGGGGCCGGCACCAGGGCGTCCAGGAAGCGGACGGTGGCCGACGCGGTCTCATACCGCCACAGCAGCAAAGTGCGGTCGAACCCGGTGGCGGTGGCAATCCGGTCCCGCAGCGCACTGGAGATGGGCACAAGGAGTGCACGCTGGGCGATCAGCAGGTCGTGCGGGTCGGCGCCAGAGCGGTCCAGCAGGGCCAGCTTGACCAGCAACTCGGACCGGATATCGCGGGTGTGCTGGACCGGCCGGTGCTGCCAGGACACGGCAGCCGCCTGACCAGCTTCGGTGGCCTCGACCAGAAAGCGGACCGGGCCCTGCGTCGAATGCTCTTCCCCGGCCGAGCGGATCAGGCGCAGGCCCGAGAGCCGGTCCAGGGAACGGTAGACCACGCCCTTTGGCACGCGCCAGATCTGGCCCAGGTCGCCGTCGGGACCCACCAGGCGGCTTACGGCGTTGCCATGCGTGGGCCCTTCACAGACCAGGCTCAGAACTATCCATTCGGACCTCGACAACGCTGGCTCTTCGGCCGGGAGCATCGTCACAGATTATTGGCTGGCCTGAGGTCGGCCAGCGGCGCGGTGCCCTGTACCGTCCGGGGGCTCGCGTTGGTGTGCATGGTGGGTCAAGGACGGGACATCAGGCCCGGGATCGCCGTGAAAGACTGGTCCCATGATCCGCAACGTCGTCGTGGGACGGCTCCGGTCAGCGGATGATCCTGCCCAGCGAGCGGCGGACGCCGCGCTGCTCGCCGACGGGCTGGCCGGTATCGCCGCGCTTAAATTCCCCGGATTGCGCGCCATGCATGTCGGCACCGACCTGAGGCTGCGCGAAGGCGGGTGGACCTTCGCCATCACCAACGACTGGCGCGACGCCGAGGCGTACCGGGTCTACGACGAGGACGAGGAGCACAACCGGCTGCGCCGGGAGATTTTCGCGAAGGTCTGCCAGGACATCGCGCGCGTCCAGTTCGAGATCGGCTGAGCCGCTGAGCATGCCGCCCCGCCCCGGGCCGTTCAGCCCGCGGGCCACCCCCGCGGACCTGGCGGACCTGCGCGCGCGGCTGCACGCTACGCGCTGGCCGGATGCGCCCGAGGAGGCCGGCTGGTCGCTCGGGACCGACGTCGCCTACCTGCGTGAGCTCGCCGCCTACTGGGCAGACGGCTTCGACTGGCCGGCGCAGGAGGAGGCGCTCGCACGGCTAAGCCGCTTCCGCGTCACGCTGCGGGACTTGCGCATCCACTTCGTGCACGCCCGGGCGGTCGCGCCGGCCGGGCGCGCGCTGCCGCTGGTCCTCAGCCACGGCTGGCCGGACTCGTTCTGGCGGTACACGAAGGTCATCCCCTTGCTGACCGACCCCGGTGCGCACGGCGCCGACCCGGCCGACGCCTTCGACGTGGTGGTGCCCGACATGCCCGGCTACGGGTATTCCGATCGCCCGGCCGGGCCGCCGCTGGATTCCATCGCTGTGGCCGGCCTGTGGGCTGAGCTGATGGACCTCCTCGGCTACCCGCGGTTCGGCGCGGCCGGCGGGGACATCGGCAGCCACGTCAGCCGCTACCTGGCACTCGACTATCCCGAGCGCGTGGTGGCCGTCCACCGTACCGATGCGGGGGTACCCGTCTTCACCGGCGACCCGGCCGACCTCGCGCCCGCCGAACGCGCCTATCTGGAGAGCGCCGCAGCCTGGGGCGCGACCGAGGGCGCCTACTCCGCCATGCACCGCACCAAACCCCAGACCGCTGCCTTCGGGCTTACCGACTCCCCAGCTGGGCTGGCCGCGTGGATCATCGAGAAACTCCGGGCATGGAGCGACTGTGACGGCGACGTCGAGCGGAGCTTCACCAAGGACGAGATCCTGACGAACGTCACGCTCTACTGGCTTACGGGCACGATCGGCTCGTCCATGCGCATGTACCGCGCGAACGCGGCAATCCCGCCCGCCCAGCTCGCCCGCCGGGTCGAGGTGCCGTCCGGCTTCTCGCTGTTCCCCGCCGACATCGCCCGGCCGCCGCGGGCATGGCTCGAGCGCACCGCGAACGCCGTGCGCGTCACCGAGCCGCCGCGCGGCGGGCATTTCGCGCCGTTCGAGGAGCCCGGGCTCTACGCGGAGGAACTACGCGCGTTCTTCCGCCCTTACCGGTCCTCGGCGCAGCCCCGCGCCTAGGCCACGGCCGCCTTGATCCGGACGGACGGCGCCGGGTAGCCGTTGAAGGTGCTCCGGCCCGAGTAACACGTGGTGTAGGCGCCTGCGTTGCCGATCAGTATCCGGTCCCCGGCCTGGGGGATGGGCAGCCAGACATGATCCAAAATCGTGTCCTGGCTGTCGCAGCTGGGGCCGGTCAGCGCGCACGGCACGAGCATCCGGTGCCCCGCTCCCGGTATGGTCACCGGGAACCGCAGCTCGCGACCGGACTCCAGGGCCTCGATCAGGCCGTGGAACGCGCCGGTGTCCAGGCTGACCCGCAGCCGGCCGCGGCGCCAGGCCGTGCCGATCACCGAGGCGGTCATGGTCCCGGCCGGGGCGGCGATGGCCCGGCCGGGCTCGCAGGCCAGCTGTACCGGGTAGGGCAGCCGCTCGACCGCCCGGCCGATGGCGGCGGCGTAGGCGGCCAGCGGCGGCGGCTCGATGTCGTAGCGCACCGGGAACCCGCCGCCCACGTCGAGCATGACCAGCGTGATCCCGTCGGTGGCCAGCTCCGTCATGACCCGGGCGCAGTGGCCGATTGGCTCGTCCCACGCCGCGAGGTCCAGGGTCTGCGACCCGACGTGGAACGCCAGGCCGTACGGGGTCAGGCCCAGCTCGCGGGCCAGCCGGGCCAGCCCGGCCGCCTCCTCGGGCGGCACCCCGAACTTGCCCTGATCGCCGACGGCCCCGTCGGCACGAGCATCCAGCCGCAGCAGCACGGCCGCGCCCGGCGCGTGGCAAGCGATCTTGCGCAGCTCGGTGTCGCTGTCGGCGGCGAACCGCCACACCCCGGCCCGCCACGCCCGGGCGATGTCAGCGGCCGGCTTGACCGGATGGGTAAACAGCACCTCGGCCGGCGCGCCACCGACCCGGATCACCGCCCGCACCTCGGCCCAGGAGGCGGCCTCAAACCGGCAGCCGGCCGCGAGCAGGCACGCCAGCAGCCGGGGATGCGGGTTGGCCTTGACCGCATAGTGCACCGTGATCGCCGGCAGCGCGGCCGTCAGCTCCCGGAAGCTGTCCCGGGCCCGCGCCAGGTCGAGCAGAACGTACGGAGTGGCCGGTGGTGCGGCTGCCCTGGGCCGGGTTACCCCCCGGCGCGCCGAGGCCTCCACGCCGTACCAGGCCACGTCGGCGGCGATCTTGCCGAGGGCGAACCCTATCCAGACCCCGCCGGGCAGCGGCCGCAGCAGCCAGGCCGCGCCGGCCATGCATCCAGGGCGGATCGTGAGGACATCCAGGGCCTCGGCGGCCGCGCACGAGGCCAGCTGATCCCGCACCGCATGCCAGGCGCCCGCCGCCAGCCTGCGCCACCCGCCCAGATGGGCGGTGGCCCGCCAGGCGGCCAGGGCCGACTTGCCCCCGATGCAGCCGTAGAACCCGGCGGTTTCGGCAACGCTGGCCAGCCCGGCTCCGGCCAGCAGCGAACGGTCCGGCAGGTAGCCGGCGGCAAAGCCCGCGATCGCCGCCAGCGTGCCGCAGAGCTCGGCCAGGCCGAACCTGGCCCGCCACGCCCGCCACGACGCCCTGGTTCCCGCCGTCTGCTCGGATTCAGCGTCCTGGTCCTCGGCGACCGTTATCGCCGCGGCATCAACCATCACGTCGCTCATCACGCCCCCCGCGTTCACCTGTTCGGAGGGAAGTGAAGCGGCCGTGATACGGCGGGGGTTAAGTCTCCGGGAAGGTCATTTCAGCGTCCTGCCCCGGCCCGAGCAGGAAGTACGCCAGGAACGTCACGCCCGCGTCCTGTGCGTCGAACCGGCGGATGCGGGTGGCCTCGGGCTCGAAGAAGGTGTCGCCGGGCTGCAGGACCGACTCGGCCCCGCCGTCGACCTGGAACCAGACCGAGCCCTCGACGATGCTGCCGACCACGGGGCCGTTGTGCACATGCAGGCCCGCCGCGACGTTAGGCGCCATCTTGATCCGCCGGACCTCGACCCGATGGGTGTCCTTCGGACGGCCGAGGCGGACGTCGAGCACGACATCGCGGGTTACCGGCTCCATGGCCCCGATTGTAGGGAGCCTGGCCCGCACCCGGCCCGGGCAGGGCCGGAACATCAGGTGCACCAGGCTTGTTCACCCATCATGATCGAGGATCGGTTTGCCGACCTTATTGCCGGGCAGCGACAGGGTGTCCTGGTCACCCTCAGAAAAGACGGGTGGCCGCAGCTTTCCAACGTGACCTACGCGTGGTATCCGGAGCAGCAGACGATCAAGGTCTCGACCACCGAAGACCGGGCCAAGACCGCTAACATGCGGCGCGACCCGCGGGTCAGCTTCCACGTGACCAGCGGTGACTTCTGGTCCTACGCGGTGATCGACGGGCACGCCGACCTGTCGGCGGTGGCGCGCGACCCGCACGACGCGGCCGTCGAGGAGCTGGTCGAGCTGTACCGCACGGTTGCGGGCGAGCACCCGGACTGGGATGACTACCGGGCCGCGATGGTCCGTGACCGCCGTCTGGTCGTCCGGCTGCGGGCCGAACGGGCCTACGGAATGGTCCACCGCTGAGGTAACGCAAGGGGCGTTTGCGCCGGGCAAGACCTGGCTTCCGCCGTTTTGACAGGAGGCGCAGTGCGTAACTGTGATCCACTATTGTCCCGCGTAAGCTGGGACGATGCTGGCTGACTCGTTCGGGCGGATCGCGACCGATCTGCGCGTATCGCTCACCGACAGGTGCAACCTGCGGTGCGCGTACTGCATGCCCCCCGAGGGGCTGGACTGGCTGCCCAAACCCGAGCAGCTCACCGACGACGAGGTGGTGCGCCTGGTGCGCATCGCGGTCGAGCGGCTCGGTATCACCGAGGTCAGGTTCACCGGCGGTGAGCCGCTGCTGCGCCGCGGCCTGGCCAGCATCGTAGCCGCGACCGCGGAGCTGCGGCCACGGCCGGAGATCTCGCTCACCACCAACGCCATCGGCCTGGGGCGCAGCGCCGCCGGGCTGCGCGCGGCCGGACTTGACCGGGTCAACGTGTCGCTGGACACGCTGCGACCCGAGACGTTCCGCAAGCTCGCGCGCCGGGACCGGCTGCCGGACGTGCTCGACGGGCTGGCCGCCGCGGCCACGGCCGGGCTGACCCCGGTCAAGGTCAACGCCGTGCTGATGCGGGACCTCAACGACGACGAGGCCGCTCCGCTGCTGCGGTTCTGCCTGAATCACGGCTACGAGCTGCGCTTCATCGAGCAGATGCCGCTCGACGCGCAGCACGGCTGGAAGCGGGCCGAGATGGTCACCGCGCAGGAAATCTTCGATGCGCTCGGGCGCGAGTTCACCCTCACCCCCGGCGACCCCGCTCAGCGCGGCTCCGCGCCCGCCGAGAGCTTCCTGGTGGACGGGGGACCGGCCCGGGTCGGGGTGATCGCCTCGGTCACCCGCCCGTTCTGCGGCACGTGCGACCGGGTCCGGCTCACCGCCGACGGCCAGATCCGCAACTGCCTGTTCGCCAGGAGCGAGAGCGATCTGCGCGGCGCGATGCGGGCGGGCGCCAGCGACGCTGACCTGGCTGCCCGCTGGCAGCGGGCCGTCGCGGTCAAACTGCCCGGCCACGGCATCAACGACCCCACGTTCCTGCAGCCCGACCGCCCGATGTCGGCCATCGGCGGCTGACCAGCCAGGCGACGCGTTGACCGCCGGGGCTGACCGGGATGGGAGAGACGGTGAACTCCGCCCGTTCGGCCTCATCGTGCTGGCCGGAGGACGCGCACGCCGGCTGGGCGGCCAGGACAAGCCCGGTCTGACGGTCGGCAGCAGCACGCTGCTGGCCTCGGTCCTGCGTGCGGGCGCCAGCGCCGGGGCCGCGCCGCTCGTCGTCGTCGGGCCGCCCCGGGCCGGGCTGGAC